>CAMWHW010000122.1 GCA_947174175.1 uncultured Clostridia bacterium
ATATATAGTTTCATATTGTATTTGCCCCCTTTTTATGGTATAATGTGCCAAACAAGGAAAAATTTATTATGGAAAAATTAAAAATTTACGTTACCGAAAGGATAGCAAGTATCCTGGAAAAGGACGCGGAGGGGTTCGAGTTTTTTAAAAAGGACGGGCGCACGGTAAATAAAAACGCCCTTTTAACCAATCTTATAGTCAATTACCATAAAAGTTTTACGCAGCAGCAGACCGAGTTGGTGAATTTTTTCAAAAACAAAATCTCTTCGTCTGTCACGGTCAACGAAAAAGCGTTGAACGGTTTGTGTTTCGATTTGTGCGAAAGGCTGAACGAAAGGAGTGCGGCGCCCAACGGCGAAAAGTTTGATAAGCTGGTATCGTTAAAGCCGACGAAAGAATCGCAGCCGATAATCGATTATATCGAAAATTACTGTCTTATGGGGCGGACGCTATCGGAATATTTCAGAAGTATGTTTGCTTCCTACGCCGCACTTCCGCAGGACAAGAGGGAACTTATAATTTTCAGGCAGCAGTACGAGGCGGTAATGCGCGCAATCAGGGAGAAAAAGCGCGTGTTCATAACGACCAGGCGGGGGTTTAATCAAAAGATAGACTGCGCGCCGTATGACGTGGCAAATTCCAAGGAGGAGTTGCATTGCTACGTTCTGGCTGCCGCCAAAAGCTGTTCGCCGATAAGACTTTCGCGAATTGTGAGCGTAACTCAGCTTGCAATCGACGCGGAATTTACTCAATCTCAGATTGCGACGTTTGAAAAAATGAAGACGTACGGACCGCAGTTTATTTACGGGCAGAACGACGAAGAGGTGCTGGTGGAGCTTACGGCAAAGGGTATAGACAAGTTTAAAAGAATTTACGTACACCGCCCCGTGCCCGTGAGGGTTGAAAACAATTACTATTACTTCAATTGTTCCCATTCGCAAATCGTGCAGTACTTCGTGCGGATGGGCGCCGATGCGAAAATAGTATATCCGCAGCGCGTACGCGACGAGGTTTATAATTTCCACCGCCGAGCGCTTGACAGATATTCTAAGAAAAACAAACAGCCAAAGTAAAACTTACGCATGCAAAAACTCCCGAAGGGCGTTCGCCCTTCGGGAGTTTTTAATTATTCGGTTAATTAGTTTTTAATGATCGCTTTCGGCTTTTTCTATCGAGATAATAAAATCGTAATCTTTTAGTATTTTGCCGGCAAACGCTTCATCCACTTGCTTTTTTGTATTAATTACGGCGTCGTATATTACTTCGCCGTCAATGCGGTCGACTTTAAATTCGGTAAATCTGGTTATTCCGAAGATATTTTTTATCACCTGCGGGCAATCGTCGGTCGGGCTTTTAAACGTGATTCTTATATCGTATTGATGCTTTTGACTGAAAAGGCGGAGGGGTAAGTGCAGCAACAGCTGTACCAGAATTGTCAATACCGTAGCGCCCAACGCCACCAGGTACATACCCGCGCCCGCCGTCATGGCAATAGCCGCGGTAAGCCATATGCCCGCCGCGGAAGTAAGACCGTGCACGGCGGTGTGTCTGTGCATAATCATACCCGCGCCGATAAAGCCTATGCCCGAAACGACCTGAGCCGCCACGCGCGAGGTATCGTTGCCGGGGAAGGCGTAAATCGAAGCAATGGAAAAAAGCGCCGCGCCCGCCGCAACCACGACGTGAATTCTTATTCCCGCCACTTTAAGACGGAGCTGGCGTTCAACGCCCAGCGCAAAGCCGATTATTATTGCAAATAAAACTCTTAAAATACATTCCAGCCAAAGCAAATTATTTGGCAGTAGCTGAATAACGAGCATAACCAACCTCTCATTATCTTTTTGTATATTCTATTACGATTGTATCACAAAAAATATTCAAAAACAAGCAATACCGGACAATTACCTTCGTTTCCCAAAATTTAAGGAATTGTTAAAGATTTAATATGCGGAAAATGGTATAATTAAAACGGAGGAGCTTTATGAAATATAATTGCCTTATCGTGGACGACGAAAAAGTGCTTGCGGACAGCACGGCGGAATACTTCAATCTGTTCGGCGTGAATACGGTTGCCGTGTACGGCGCGGACGGGTGCCGCGCGTTCTTTAAGGACAATACCGCGGAGCTTATTCTGCTGGATATAAATCTGGATGACGGAAGCGGTTTCGACTTATGCAGGGAGCTGAGGGAGACGACTGATATTCCCATACTCTTCATTTCCGCGCGCACCAGCGACGACGACAAAATCGTTGCGCTCAATATCGGCGGTGACGATTACGTTCAGAAGCCCTATTCTTTGGGCGTTCTGCTTGCCAAGGTAAAGGCTGTGTTAAAGCGCTTCGGGCAGACCGCCGAAAGGGAATATTCGGACGGATATCTTACGGTCAATTTTGCGGCAAAGCAGGCATACGTAGGGGGCAATTTAATAAAACTGACCGCGCTCGAATTCAGGCTGCTTGCTTACCTTATAGAAAACAGAGGCAAAGTCATTTCGAAAAAGGAGCTGTTCGAAAGGGTGTGGGAGGACAAGTTTACGGGCGACGGCACGCTGAACGTCCATATAAGAAGACTGCGGGAGGCGATAGAGAAAAACCCGAACGCCCCCGCATATATCCTCACCGTATGGGGCGACGGCTATAAATTTGCGGGAGGCAACCAATGAAAAGGCAACTGTTTTTGATAGGCTTCGTTCTGGTGCTTATTGCCGAAATAATAACGCTTATAATCTTTGCCGTGCAGACGCCCGACTTCACGCAGGACGCGGTTGCGGTGAACGAAGCGGTGCAGTCGGTCACGCGCGATTTCGACAATATGGAAGAACACGAAAACCCGACCGCGCTGGACTACGTCGTTCTGGACGACGGCGGAAAAGTTATTTACAGAACGCGCGCGGGACTTTCCGAAAGCGTAAACGCGGCGGTCACGCACAGAGACACCATACTCGATTTGGAGAAGGGCAAGATTATAATTTATAACGACGGAGCGCGCACTCTGCAATCGCAAAAGCGGACGGCAATAATCGTGCTGTCGGTTGCAACCGCGGTGCAGTGCGCCGTTTGCGCGGGGTACGCAATTTATATTTATTTTACGGTCATAAGACCCTTCCGAAAGCTGAAAGGCTTTGCCGAGCGCGTTGCGGGCGGCAACCTGGATATTCCGCTGGAAATGGACAGAGGCAACCTTTTCGGCGCGTTTACGGAAAGCTTCGATATTATGCGGTCGGAACTTAAAAAGGCGCGCATTGCCGAGGCGCAGGCTAACGCAAGCAAGAAGGAACTGGTTGCAAAACTTTCCCACGATATAAAGACGCCCGTCGCAAGCATTAAAGCCGTTTCCGAAGTCGGACTAGCCGTTGCGAAAAGCGATAAGGACAGGGCGAACTACACGCAAATAATAGGCAAGACGGACCAGATAAACACGCTGGTTACAAACCTTTTCACGGCAACGCTGGAAGAGCTGCAACAGCTTACCGTAGCGCCGGCTAATATTCCAAGCAGACAGGTGAAAACCATGCTGGAAAACGCCGACTATATGCACCGCGCAACCATACCCGAACTGCCGGAACTTCTTATATACGCCGACGGCCTGCGGTTGCAGCAGGTGTTCGATAATATCTTTGCAAACTCCTACAAGTACGCAAAGACGGCAATAACCGTTACGGCGGAAGAGGACGAAAACCGTATCGCCATAATTATCGAAGATTGCGGAGGCGGAGTACCGCAGGAGGAGCTTGCGGTACTCAAAGAAAAGTTCAGGCGCGGCAGCAATTCCGTAAACACCGAAGGCGCGGGTCTGGGGCTATATATTTCCGACTACTTTATGAAAGAGATGCAGGGCGGGCTGGATATAGACAACGGCGCGCACGGTTTCAAGGTGACCGTAACTCTTCTATTAAGCGGCAGAAATTAAGGAATTTTTAAGAAAGTTTTAAAGTCATTTAAGGTTTATTTGCGCTATATTACGGGGGTAAAGGAGAAAAACTATGAAAAACACGCTACTTAAAACACAAAATTTAAGCAAGACTTTCTCGAACGGGGGCTTGCAGCAGCACGTTTTAAAGAACGTCGACCTCGAACTGTATCAGGGTGATTTCACAGTAATTATGG
>CAMWHW010000123.1 GCA_947174175.1 uncultured Clostridia bacterium
CAATAGGGGTAATGCGCCGCACAAACTTTTCACTCAAAAGTTACTTTTTAACATTTTAATGTTATTATTTTTAGGGGCGGCTATCGGTTGACAAGGCGGGCGCCACTAAGTAAAATTATATTGTTGATAAAGGCGGGAAAACTTTTACAACAAATACAAATGAATAGCGGAGGCAAAACCCAATGATTAACCACGGCAACGAAATCAAGATTTTTTCGGGCAATTCCAACAGACCTTTGGCGGAAGCGATTGCAAAGCAGCTTAACACCACGCTCGGCGAAATGGAAGTTACGCACTTCTCCGACGGCGAAATTTACGTTCGCTTTGACGAGACCGTTCGCGGCAAGGACGTTTTCCTTATCCAGTCCACGAGCTACCCCGTAAACAACAACCTTATGGAACTGCTCATTATGATTGACGCGGCAAAGCGCGCAAGCGCGGGCCGTATCACCGCGGTTATTCCCTATTTCGGTTACGCCCGTCAGGACAGAAAGGCGCGTTCGCGCGAGCCCATAACCGCAAAGCTGGTTGCAAACCTTTTAACCAGTGCGGGTGCGGACAGAATTTTAACTATGGATCTGCACTGTCTGCAAATTCAGGGCTTCTTCGATATTCCTTTGGACAACCTGGTCGGCGGTCCTACGCTGTATAACCACTTCAAACCCAAAGTGGACGAGGACTTTGTAGTCGTTTCCCCCGATATCGGTTCGGTAGGCAGAGCAAGAAAGGTTGCGGCAAGAATGGACGCCAAGATGGCTATCATCGACAAGCGCCGTCCCAAGGCTAACGTTATGGAGGTCATGAACATAATCGGCGACGTCAAAGGCAAAAACTGCCTTATGGTCGACGATATGATTGACACCGCCGGCACTATCGTGCAGGGCGCAAAGGCGTTAAAGGAAGCGGGCGCAAAGGAAATTTACGCATGCTGCTCTCACGGCGTTTTATCCGGTCCCGCAATCGAAAGACTTAAAGATTCGCCCATAACCGAGCTTGCAATGCTCGACACCATAAACATTCCGCAGGAGAAAATGCTTCCCATCTTCAAGATGATTTCCACGGCAACCATTTTCGCCAACGCAATCGAGAACGTTTATATGGACCGTCCGATGAGCAAGATTTACGACTAAATCAAAACCAAAAAGCCACAGCGCTGAGCCGTGGCTTTAATTATCCTGGGAGGTACGCCTTACGTTTATAATAGTCGGACTCGGCAACCCCGAGCAAAAGTATTTTAAAACATTTCACAATATGGGCTACCTCGCGGTCGGCGACGCGGCAAAAATGCTGGGCGTCAAGTTCAAAAAGAGGGAGTGCGAGGCGCTTACCGCCGAAGCGCATATAAACGGCGAAAAGGTCATTCTTGCACAGCCGCTGACGTATATGAACAACTCCGGCAGGGCGGTAAAACAGCTGCTTGCCAAGTACAAGGCAACGCCCGACGAGCTGGTAATTTTATACGACGACTACGACATACCCAAGGGCAAAATACGCATCCGTCCCGACGGCAGCGCGGGCACGCATAACGGCATGCGCTCGGTAATTGCGGAGATAGGCACGGCGGCGTTCAAGCGTATACGCATAGGCATACGCGACCCCGAAATAAGTATTCCCATTATAGACTACGTGCTTTCCAACGTCCGCGCGGAGGACTACGAGCTGTTTATTTCCGCATGCTCGCGCGCGGCGGAAGCGGCAATAGAGCTTGCAAAGGGCACCCCCTGCGAAAGGGTGATGACCGACTTCAACGGCTGATTTAACTTAAACTATACTTACCCGTTTCACATACGGCAAAACGGAGAATGCGGGTGAAAAAATTTTTCAGTTCCGAAAATTTAAAGGGTGACTACCCCGCAATAGCAAACGACCTCCGCCTCGGTGCTCCGACGGCGGTTTTCGGCGTTGCGGACAGTCGCAAATATCTTACGGCAAGCGTAATCGAGCGCCCCGTTTTATATATCGCGGCGGATGCGGTTACGGCGGGCAAGGCGTACGCGGCAATCAAGGTTTTGTCGGGTAAAAAGTGCGCGCTGCTTTCCGCAAAGGACGACGTACTTTTATACAAGACGGCGGTTTCCAAGGACGCGCTTTTCCGTAGGATAGAGGGCATTTGCGGACTTTTATCGGGTGCGGAAGTGGTGGTGTGCGACGTGGAGGCGGCGCTGCAATTAGTGCCCGCAACTTTGCCGCAGATAACGCTTAAAGTCGACTGCGAATACGACTACGCCAAGCTGCCCGCTCTGCTGGTGCAGATGGGCTACGTCCGCGAATATTCGGTGGAGAGCAGGGGCGCGTTCGCCGTGCGCGGCGACATACTGGATATCTATCCCGTCACGGCGGCAAACCCCGTCCGTATAGACTTTTTCGGCGATACGGTGGAGCGCATACGCCCCTACGATTTTGTCAGCAGCGACAGGCTGGAAGAGGTAGGGGAACTCACCCTTGCGCCCGCAACCGACTGCATAATAGACGACGGCGAAATCAATCAACTTATCGCCGCCCTCAACCGCAGTTTAAAGGAGTGCAAAAGCCAGGCGGCGTTCAGCCGTCTGAATACCATATGCGGCGATATAAGCAACGCCCTTGCCGCGCGCACGCCCTTTGCGGGGCAGGATTTTCTGTTTCCCGTTCTGTCCTGCGCGCGCACCGTTTTCGACCTTCTGCCCGAAAATACGGCTATCGTTTTCGACGAGTGCAAGGCTGTTTCCGACAGACTGAAAGCCGTGTTGAAGGAGCACGAGGAACGGTTCAAAGACCTGTCGGAAGGCGGCGAAGTGTGCGGTTTTTCAAAGCGGCAGCTTCTTTCCGAGGAGGAGTTTTTGAAGGGCATATCGCGCTATCTCAACGTGGCGCTTCAAACCTTTACGACCGACCTCAGATTTTTCCGCCCCTTAAAGACCTACAACCTTCATTCGGTGCCGTCGCCAACCTATCTCAACAACGTGCCCGCGCTTTGCGACGACGTAAAGAGGTGGCTGTCCGGCGGATACAGAATTCTGATATATGCGGGCGGCGTTAAGCGTTATGAAAAGATTTGCGAAGTACTACACGACGCATATATCGGGGTAAATCCCGTTCCTTACGCCCTTTCGGCGCTCAAAGACGTTGCCGTCAGCTCGGATAATCTCGACAAAGGTTTTATCCTGCACGAGGCTAAACTTGCGGTTATCGGCAGCGGAGATATATTCACCAAGCCCGTGCAAAAGCGAATAAAGAAGCGCAGGGGCGATATGTTCGTCGCGCCAGAAATAGGCGACTTTGCCGTTCACGAAAAGCACGGTGTGGGCAAGATTACGGGCACAAAAAAGATTGAAACGACAGACGGCATAAAGGAATACGTCGCCATAGAATACCGCGGCGGCGACGTCTTATACGTTCCCGTCGAGCAGATGGATATTCTGTCCAAGTACGTCGGCGACGGCAATCCCACGCTCTCCAAAATAGGCGGCGCGGAGTTCGAAAAGGTAAAGGAGCGCGTGCGCGCTTCCATAAAAAAACTCGCGTTCGATTTAAAGCTTCTGTACGCTGAAAGGGGAGAAAAACGCGGCTACCGCTTCCCCGAAAACTCCGTCATGATGGAGGAGTTCGAGAACGCTTTCATCTACGAGGAAAACGCCGACCAGCTCACCTGCATAGAGGACATAAAGGCGGATATGTGCTCGGAAAAAGTGATGGACAGACTGCTGTGCGGCGACGTCGGGTACGGCAAAACCGAGGTCGCTTTCCGCGCAATTTATCTGTGCGTTTTGGGCGGCAAGCAGGCGGCGTTAATGTGCCCCAGCACCATACTTTCCGAACAGCATTACAACACCGCGTGCGAGCGCTTCAAGGAGTTCGGAGTGCGCGTCGAAAAGCTTAACCGCTTCAAAACTCCCAAGCAGCAGGAGCAGACTATCGAAGCTTTAAAAAGGGGCGAAGTCGACCTTATAATAGGCACTCACCGCTTACTTTCAAACGACGTAAAATTCAAGGACTTGGGGCTTCTGGTTCTCGACGAAGAACAGCGTTTCGGCGTGGAGCACAAGGAAAAAATCAAGCACATAAAATCGGACGTCGACTGCCTCACGATGACGGCGACGCCCATACCGCGAACTCTGCATATGTCG
>CAMWHW010000124.1 GCA_947174175.1 uncultured Clostridia bacterium
AAGTACGCGTCCGCACGACCGACGGCGTCGACTTTGGTAACGAGCACCTCTTCGCAATAGGGCAACAGCGTTTTGTACATCATTGCGCCGCCTATAACGAAAACTTTGTCCTTATCGTACTTTTTGATTTCGGCGAAAAGCTCGTCAAGACTGCGCACGATTTTACAGTCCTCTCTGTCCTGCCCGTCGGGATAGAGCACGATATTGGTGCGGTTTTTCAAGGGGTTGCCGCCCGGGAATGATTTAAGCGTGTTGCTGCCCATAACCACAACGTTGCCCGTAGTCGTTTCCCTGAAAAATTTCATATCGGCGGGAATGGAAAACATAAGCCCGTTGCTCTTGCCTATGCCCCACTCCTTATCTGCGTGTAAAATCGCTTTCATATCTCTCCTTATTCCGCGACGGGAATTTCGTATTTCTTTTCGTTGAACTTGTAATCGACAAGCTTGAAGCTGTCCTCGGTAAAGTCGTAGAAATTCGTAACCGAGGGGTCGACCTCTATGCGCGGCGCAGCAAACTGCTCCTGCCCGATTATTTCCTTGACCATGTCTATGTGCCTGTCGTAAATATGCGCGTCGGCAATGACGTGCACCAGCTCACCCGCTTTAAGCCCCGAAACCTGCGCGAACATTATTAAAAGCACTGCGTACTGCACTACGTTCCAGTTGTTCGCCGTAAGCATGTCGTTCGAGCGCTGGTTGAGTATGCCGTTCAGCGTATCGCCCGAAACGTTGAAAGTCATGGAATACGCACAAGGGTACAGATTCATTTCGTGAAGGTCGGCAAAATTATATATGTTGGTCATAATTCTGCGGCTTGCGGGGTTGTTTTTCAGGTCGAAAAGCACTCTGTCAACCTGGTCGAACTCACCCTCTTTATATTTGTGCTTGACGCCCAGCTGATAGCCGTAGGCTTTGCCTATACTGCCGTTGTCGTCCGCCCACTGGTCCCATATGTGCGGTTTTAAGTCGTGAACGTTGTTGCTCTTTTTCTGCCATATCCACAGCAGCTCCTGTATGCACGACTTGAACGCCGTGCGGCGGATTGTCAAAATGGGAAATTCCTTTTGCAGGTCGTAGCGGTTGACTATGCCGAATTTTTTTACCGTGTGCGCGGGCGTGCCGTCGCTCCATTTGGGGCGGACGGGAAGGTCTTTATCCCACACCCCGTTCTCCATTATGTCCTTCATATTTTCCACGAATATCTTGTCCGCCAAGCTCATTGCCTAAACCTCCATAAATATCTAAAACAGTTTAGCATAACTTTGAATTTTAGTCAATTAAAATGCTTTAATACAATCTGATATTGACCAGACTGTCGATTATGGCTATTTGCAGACGGCGCACGTCGTAGGAAAAGACGTAGCCGTGCGAAACGTCCTCGCACTCGGCGCACAGATTTGCAATTTCGGACGAAAAGCAGTTTGCCGCATTGTTGCGCGCAAGTCCGTCCAGACCCGTTTTGACGTCTTGCAAAACAGCCTTTGCGCCCGACTGGTCGCACGAATAGCCGTCCAGAGAATTTGCAAGGTCGTAACACATACGCGAAAGCGACGTGAGTGTGTTGAGATTGCCCAGATATTTTTCCTTTTTGCCGCGCGCCGAGCCACCCAGCTGGTAATCGCCCGCCTCCACTTCCAGCACCGAGCATTTAAGCCCCTTTTTGTTGAGCGTGGCGCTGACCGACTGCGCGTCCGTTTCGTTATAATAACAGGACACAGTAACGAAATATTTGCCCTTGTTTTCGATTATGTACCCCGCGCCGCCGTAGCTGTGCACGACCGAGGACATGGAACTTGCCGAGTGCGCGTCCGAAGGGCTGTCGTAGCAGACGTAATAAAAGGTTGTTTTATATCCCAGCTTGCTTACGCCGAACGGCACCGCGCAGATTAGAATTATTACGGCAACCACAACCGCCGCTACCGCACAAATTATTAAAAGCCGCATTTTACCGTTTATTTTCATACTGCTATTTTATTGCACACCGCCGCCCTTTTATGAAAATTCGCAAACGAAAAGGCAGACTTAAACAGCCTGCCTTTTGATTTTGAAAATACTGCAAACGACTAACCAAGACTTATATTAAATTCTTTGCACAGCTGATTGAAAATCATTCTGTAAATGCCCGCGATAGTTGCGGTATTGAAATAGGGTTGCCCGTAATGAATACTCGCGTTTTTCATAGCACCGTCGTACAAAGACTTGAACTTGTCAATGATTACGTTTTTATCTTCTATATTTGCTTTCGCGCTTATGTCTTTAATCTCTTGCAGCACGCTCTTTTTATAGATAAATTCGTACTCTTTTTGCCCCTGAATTATCCAAAAAGTTTCGTAAAAAGGAACTTTATATGCTTTTATCCAGTCCCACATTATCGAAGTATCCCTCACGTTAGGACCTTCGGCGTGGCACCTTCCGCATAGAAGCACGATATTTTCGGGCGAATCTTCACCGCCCAGAGCGTGGGGAATAATATGACAGCGCTGCAAATTTTTTTCGCAGCCGCACCGCCAGCAATGCGTGTCCGCCTCCGCCCAGTCAACGCTTAAATCACATTCGTCAATCAGATTTGACCAATACTCCACCGCCTGTTTAATCGTGGTTTTTATCTTAGCTCTCTCACTCATTTACTTTTTGAATTCCTTCGTTTGCTTGTATTAATCATATCACAATATGTGATTTAAATCAACGCTAAAAATTGCATATAAAAAACACCGTCCCCAAGACGGTGCTTTTTGGAGCTACTGGCCGGACTTGAACCGGCGACCTGCTGATTACGAATCAGCTGCTCTACCAACTGAGCCACAGTAGCGTTTATTCAATTGCTTAAACATATTATATCAAATTACAAATAAAATCAAGCGTTTTTTCGTAACTTTGTAAAATTTGGAAAATTTTGCGCAAGCTATGGGTATGAACAGGAAAAACACGGTTATATGCGCATTTATGCTATTGTTCGCACTGGTTGCAACCCAGTTTTTAAATATAACGCAGATGACCAGGCCGCGCATTGCACTTGCAGAGGAGCCGCAAAAATGCGTTTACCTTACCTTTGACGACGGTCCAAGCGACAAAGTTACCCCTAAAATTTTAGACGTTCTGAAAGAGGAAAACGTTAAAGCCACGTTTTTTATAGTGGGCAGACTTGCCGAGCGCAGAAAATACCTTATCGAGCGCGAGTTTAACGAAGGTCACACGGTTGCCGTGCACTCCTATTCCCACGTTTACAAGGACATTTATTCTTCCGTGGAAAGCCTGCTGGCGGACATTGACCGCTGTAACGAGCTTATTCACGAAGTGACGGGCGAATACGCCACGGTGTACCGTTTCCCCGGCGGAAGCTTCGGTTTGAACCAAGACCTTATAAACGCGGTGACGGCGCACGGTATGCGCTACGTCGACTGGAACGCTTCAATGCGCGACGCGGAGATTTACAACGCCACCCCCGACGATCTTGTTAAGGCGGCGATAAACACCCCCGCAAACCGCGACCACATAGTAATGCTTGCGCACGACACAACCGACAAGACCGTGACGGCGCAAGCACTGCAAAGCGTTATTAAATATTACAAGAACAAAGGCTATGCCTTTGAAGTTTTCTGATTACTCCACGCCGTAGGTTGCGCGGTATTCCTTCATTTTTCCGAGGTATTCCTTTCCTTCTATTATGCCGCTCTCGATAGCTTCGATAATGTCGGTCATATTGACGATTGAGTATACCTTTACGCCGAATTCCTTATAAACTTCCTGAACTGCGGACATCTGGCTTTCCAGACCGCGCTCCATTCTGTCGACGGAAATTATCATACCCGCAATTTGCACGTTTGCCGCCGCTTGAAGCTTGGGAAGCATTTCGCGGAGAGCCTTGCCAGAGGTCATAACGTCCTCGATTAAGATGACCTTTTCGCCGTCAACAAGCTGTTTGCCGACGAAAAGACCGCCCTCGCCGTGGTCCTTTACTTCCTTTCTGTCGAAGCAATAATTCATATC
>CAMWHW010000125.1 GCA_947174175.1 uncultured Clostridia bacterium
TTTCTTCTTCGCGCTTACTATAATGCAGATAAGAATAATCAGGAACAACAACGCCACGGCCGCAATTATCAGCCACAACATGTTTGCTTTTGCAAAGTTCGCCACGCTTCCGAAGAACGCCGCCGCGCCGCTCTGGGGTACGGTGTAGTCCTTTCTTGCGGATATGCTCTTCGCTTCGTCCGTGCCGTCCGCAAACTCAAAGTTTGCGGCGTCCTCACCCGTCAGATATGCCTCGACTATGTACTTATCGCCGCCCTTCAAAACGGGCTCTTCCAAAAGGTTGCCGTTGGTATCGTAATAACGGTAGCCGATAGAAACGTCCAGTCCGTTGTCTTCAATCATTTGCTTATAAGACGCCAACGCATTAAGGCTTACGCCTTCCTTGCCCTTCAAATTCCAGCCGTCCGTTGCAAGCACTATTTTGTTGATAGTCCAGCCCAAAGTTGCGGTAAGTTCGGGATTGTTTATGCTGATTTCGTTAG
Source organism: uncultured Clostridia bacterium (assembly GCA_947174175.1). Taxonomy (GTDB): domain Bacteria; phylum Bacillota; class Clostridia; order Christensenellales; family Borkfalkiaceae; genus Coproplasma. The sequence continues at coordinate 483 of CAMWHW010000125.1, forward strand.
CAAACAACGCCTTTGCAAGCAGCTTGCTCATAGGCTCGGCGCTTGCAGGCTCTACCCAAGCATAATTGTTGCTGTTCAGCTTGAATATAACGGTGTAGCTGCCTGCGGTCTTGTTGGTGTAACCGCTCAGCATACTCATTATATCCGCGTTGTAATTATCGTCCAGATAATCAACAAGATTGATATAATCGCCGTTGAACGTTATGTCACCGGTAACCTGCGGAACGACAATTTTTCGTACAACCACTTCGAAGTCGAAAACGGTTTTGTTCAGAACGTAAGATGCTTCGCTACCCGCTTTCAAGCTGACGTTAATCGTATACTTGCCTACGCTAAGCCCGTTTACGAACGCAACCAGTTCGGGGTCGTTACCGTCAAAAGTTTTGTCCTCGACCGTGACCTCGATGCGCGCCCTTTCGTCCGCTATACCCTTGTTAACGCTGAGTGCAAAATCGACAAGACCGTATTCCGCGCCGCTGCCAGTCACTTCAACCGCAAGCGCCGTCTTGGGCGCACCCGTCGAAAACGGATAAGAAGTCTGCTTAATATTGACTTCGATAACGCCGTCCTTCATCTGCACGCGCATAGTGCCGCTGACCGGCGTAGCCTCGGACCAGTTTTCTGCCATGTAATCTTTAAGCTCTTCAAGCGTATAGTCCGTGCCGTTTACGGTGTAAATATAATCGTAATAATGCGAATAATCGTTGCCGTCGTCAAACTTAACTGCGGGGAATTCAAACGCATTATCGCCGACACCCACCGCTTGCGTACCGTTCCAGGTATAGGATAAATTACGCGCAGTGATTTCCCAGTTGTAGGATAACGTTATGTTGCCGCTCTCGTCCGCCGTCGTGTAATTGGAGTTGTTTACCGCTATATACACGTTAGTCGTGTTTTCGCCCTGCTCCGTGTAAGTTTCCGAATTATTATAATTGGTTGTGTAGTCGCCTTTATCAATGTCAAGCCCTAAGCTTGCCATATAGTCGGGCGATATACGAACGGATATAGGGTCGCCGGTGTACGAAGGTTTATTGCTTGCCGTAAACTTAGTCCACGTCGCGCCGCCGTCCGAGGAATACTCCCACTCGGCATTTGAAAAATCAAGCTTCTTGGGCACGATTTTATATTTCAGCGTAAAAGTCTTGTCAAACGCAATTTCGTCACTGTCCGCAATAATATGCACGGTGATTTCGTATTCGTTCACCTCCGTTGCGGAAGTGTTGCCGCCGTACTCGTCAACCTTAACTCCCGCGGCAACGAGCGTTACGTTGTTTACCGTCGGCGTTATGCTCTGACCGGTATATTCTATTTCAAGAACGCCGTCATCGTTCAGGTTATCAACCGTGTAATTGTTTCCGCCAATCGACCACTCAATCTCGCTTTCGTCAAACTCTGCACCCGCCGCCGTTATGGTAAAGGTGTGCGTAACTTCACTTGCCGCAACGTAGTTGGAGGAGCTTTCCGCAACCTTTACGGTAAGCGTATAGCTGCCTCTTTGCGACGACGCAGGTATCGTAACCGTGTGCGTGCCGTTTCCGTTGCTGGTCACGGTGATAGAAGTTGCGGCAAAGCTGTTCCTTTGCAAAGTCGCCGCAAGCTGCAAGCTTTCGCCGGAAAGCGCGTATGCGGTAAACGTAAGATTGACTGCTTCGCCCTTTTCCCATTCCGTCTTGTTGGTCTGGTCCGAAACTATCGTTACCGACTTAGGCGTAATTTCAACCGCGCCCGGCGCCGTACCGCTCCATTCGTAAAGCGTAGGGTCTTTAAGCGTAAACACGGGCGTATACTTGCCTGCGTTTTTCGCCTTTAAAGTAGTGCCGTCAAAGCTGTCCGCGCCGTTCGGTTTTTCCGGCGTGTTCATAGTTGCGCCGTCAAAGCCCGTAAATATGAATTCCTGCGAAGCGCCGTTATATCCAAGCGTTTTGTCGCTGTTCAATACGGGGTACGGAACGCCGATTTTGTTAACGCTGAACTGCTCCTTCTGGTCAACGTAGTAGTTACACGTTTCCGCATTTTGCAGCGCGGCGTACGCCCACCAGCTGCCGGTGCCCGTAGGACTGTCGACGCCGCCCGTAAGCGGGTTGGTTAAAGTGCCGCTCTGCGAATATTTAGTCACCAGCACAGGCTTTTTGCCGTCAACGTTGTCGTTTACGAAAATTTCGCTTTCGTTTGTAAGCTCAGCATATTTAAGTCCGTTGGTATCGGTATCGAAAGTGACGTTAAGCTTCTTTTTTGCAACTTTGATTTTAAAAGTTCTGGTGTCGGAATTGTCGGTCTCACTGTCCGACCAAGCGTAATTTGACGACACTATCTTAACGCTGACGACATAACCGCTTTCGTTTGCATCCGTAACGGAGGTCTTCGAAACGCTCACTACTGAGCTGTCGTTATATACGTCGTTATCGTACCAGCTCTTTGAAGCCGCAAGCGTATTCAGATATTGTATTTCTCCGTTATAATTCGTGTCGATATCCTGGGGTAAATCTAACTTTCTGGGATTTATTTTAAAGTTAAAATATCTTACCGACTCGCTTTCGCCCTTGTCTGCGTCAGGCGTGCCTTTAAACTCCAAGTCGTTCTTTAACGTAACCTTAACCGAATAAGTTCCGACGTCCCGCATATCGCCTGCATTATCGCTCGGATACGACAAGTCCATATGGCTGCTCTTGTACCATCTTTTTTTGTCGTCGGCAACGGCGGATAAATCGAGCGTTTGTCCCGTGTAAGTAGCTTCTACGTCGGTAGGCTCGGCTAATGACAACACCGTAACATCCGTTATCGTAGGAGTAATCGTGCAGTTGCCTGTCAGGGTAGCGTTGTATGAAGAGCCATAACCTAACCCCGTCCAAAAACCGAAGTGTTGTACAAACGCCTGGTCGGTATCTCCCTCGTTTTTATAGACTACACCCGTTACGGTTTTAGAGCCGGTGACGCCCGTATTAGCACCCGACGAGCCATTTTTAGACTGAAATATCGAATATTTGCTACCGCTTGCACTGTAACTGAAAGAAATGTCCTCACTTTTCGCTGACGGAGCAGTTACCGTATCGTTGGAAAAACCAAAATTAAACACCTCAACTGCAAGCGATGATGAAATAGAGTTCTTCCTCAGTGATGAAAAGGACAGTGCGAAGTCAACGGTATATTGTTCCCCGGCAGGCACGACTACGCTTAACAAAAGTTCTCCGTATATACCTTTACCGGATTTAGTGTCACTATTAGTGCCAAACGTAAATTTTTTAGCAGTCGTGTCATAATTTATAAACAGATTTCCCGGGTTCGTAGACAAAGCTGAATATTTTACCGGGTTGGGACTGGTACTGCCGACGTTAAAAAACTTTTTATCGCCTACCGAATACGTAAAGCTGTTTGCCGTAGCTGCGGCAGACGCGTCGGCATTCGCACTTACTTTGCTATTCATTTTAAAAAATGAAAAAACTGTGCCGACACATAGTGCGACACAGAATATGGGCGTGAGTATATAAAGC
>CAMWHW010000126.1 GCA_947174175.1 uncultured Clostridia bacterium
ATAAAATACATATTAGTACTACTACTAAAAAAACTATTTCAGTTGTTGTCATTATATCCTCCGTCAGAATTAAAAGCGTGAAAAAATTTACCGCTTTTTAAAGTTTGAGAAGGATAATTTTCAATTCAAAATGCGCCCGCAAAGACTTTTCGGGCGTAATTTCCGACAGTTGAAAGCGACTTACCGCATTAAAACTTCGTCGCTTAGATGGGTCGTCCATAATCTCCTCTTGAAAAAATTTCGCATACGGAAGTATATTTTGCGTTAAAATTAACTGCAATGTTCCGTATTTGCGAACATTATAACATATCCTTTAAATATTTGCAATACAAAAGCGGATTTTTTCAATCAAACCCGCTTTTTCTCCTCTATTATACGGCGGTACTCGTCTTTGAGTTCCTCCACCGCCTCGTCCCACGTTCTGTACAAATCGCGCTTTGCGCCCTCGCAAACCTTGTTGTACAGCTCTTTATCGGCTAAAATGCTCTCTATCTTTTGGGCGTACGCCTCGGGCGTTGCGGGGGCAATAAAGCCGTTTACGCCGTCCGTAACGTTGGAAGCAGTTGCCGCCCCCTCGATAAACACCGTGGGCGTACTCTGCGAAGCCGCCTCCTTCTGCACCAGCGAATTGGTGTCGTACATCGACGGGAATAAAAAGAGCGTCGAGCGGCAGTACAGCGCCCTTAAAAGCTCTCTGTCGTAAACCCTGCCGAGGTACAGCATATTGTCCGTCAACCCGAGCGCTTCCGCCTTCTTTTTGAGCGCGGGCATATCCTTGCCGTCCCCCGCGATAATCATTTTGAAATGCTTGTCCTTTAATTTCGCAAGCGCTTCCACCAGAAAGAAAACGTTTTTAAGCACGGTAATTCTTCCCACGAAGAAGAATACGGGCATATCTTCGGGCAGATTATACTGCGCGTTAACGCTTGCAATAAGCTCGTCCGCATTTTCTGCGGGAGTCATATCCGTGCCTGAATACATAAAGGGCGGCTTGTGCTCCGCGCCGTAGTTCAGAAATATTTCTGAAACGGCGGGGCTTACCGCGTAATATTCGTCGCACTTATTGAACACCTTCATGACCTTTTTGAGCATCATCTTGGTTATAAGCTTGCTGTGCGTTGCGCGGTAAAAGTCCTGCCGGAACTGGGAATGCATTGTCGCAATTACGGGTATGCCGTGCTTTTTTGCGTACTTTACGCCCATCTCGCCCACCATGAACGGCGAATGGATATGCACTATATCCAGGTTGCTTTCCATTATCGCCCTTTTGAATTTTCTGTCCAGCTTGGGCAGCGGCAGACTGTAATCGATTATAAAAAAGCGCACGCTTTTGCAGCGTACGGTTTTATACGGAAAGTCGTCCACGTACTTCTTGCCGTGCTTTGGCACGAACACGGTCACGTCGAAATTCCCGTCGGCGGCAAGTCGCTCGGCGTAGTTGTGCACTACGTTGATAACGCCGTCCACCATGGGAAAATACGTATCCAGAAACAGCCCAACTTTAATCATATTATTCCTTCTTCTTCGCGCCCTTTTTGCCCCTCGTATTCTTTCTGATCATATCGTAAATCGTTATAACGAGTCCTATCAGAATGTAGATATAGAAAACGGAAAGACGCCACGTAATTACCGACCAGACGAGCGAAGCCCCCGCAGCCACGGAGAACGCAAGCGCGCCCATACTTTCCACCACGCCCGAGTTGCCGGGGGTGGGTATAAACGAAACGCCGAAAATCGCAAAGACGTTCAAAGACATTATGCTTAAAAGCATACCGTCCACCTGACAGCCGAACGCTTTCATTACGAAGTAGGGTATCGCAAAGGTAAGCGCGGATTCGGCAAAGCATACCAACAGCAACAGAATAAGGTACAGCGGGCTTGTCGCCATAACCTTGAACGAATTTTTAAAGTCGCTTACGACCTTGGTTGCGCGCGCGGTCGTCTTGTCGACGTCCTTGACTATTTTGATTTTATGACCGAGCTTGACTACGCCTACGGTAAGCTTCTGCATCAGCTTGGGCAGAACGAGGAAAAGCATTACGAACGCGGGCATAATCAGGTTTACGCCTATGCCTATCCAGCCCGTAATCTTTAAAATGCTGCCGCCGCTCACGCCGTCTAAAACGCCCTGCACCGTGCCCGCTATCATCAGCGCGCCGCCCAGCACTATCCAGCACATAATGCTGGAAAAGTATCTTATAAGCACTATCGCGGAGGAATTGCCGCCGCTTATGCCCTTGGTGTTGAGATAGTAAATCTGCATCGGCTGTCCGCCAGTGGAAAAGGGCGTAACAGCGTCGTAATATCTGCCTAAAAAGTTGGTCTTTGCCGACGTGCCCAGACGGAATTTGCCCGTAACCGTCTTGCAGATTATGCAGAACTTTGCAACGTCGAGCACCATGGTAAGCAGCACGACGAGAACCAGAATAACGCAGAACAGCGGGCTTACGTTGCGCATAACCTCGCCGAACGACGCACCGGAATCGTCGCCAATTTCGCCAACTATCCCGAAAAGCGACAATATTCCCAGCGCAATTACTACGACCAGGAATACGTTCCAGAATATGCGCACTCCGCGCTTCTTTTTTGCAGGCTCGGCAACAGCCTCTTCCTTGACTTCCTTAACGGTGACTTCGGTATTCACCTCGGGCGCGTTTTCAGGCGCGTTTTCGGGCGCAGGCTCTGCCGCCTCGGACGGAACGTTTTCAACCGCCCCGACCTCTTCGTTATTTAAATTAAGCTCGCTGTCCTTTTCGTCCACAAAATCACCCGCAACGGAAAAAGCTCCGTCTAATATTATACTGACCGTACTTAAAGGTTATTCCCTTAAATACGAATTTTACTCAACTTTCAAGCCCCAGCATCTCGCTTTCTTGGCAAGCTCCGCGTCGAAGCTCTTCCAAAGGTTCTGAATGTGGTGGTTTTCTTCCAGCTCGGGACCCGCTTCCAGCTTCTTTACGCCGCGCTTGATTACGCCTTCAAGGCAATGGCAAACGATTATAGCCGAAATACCCCTGTTATTGTGCTCGGGCGCGATTGCCATACTAAGCATATCCGCAACCTCGGGGTGCTTCATCGTCTTTATATAGGGGATAATTCCGCCGGGGAAGATGTGCCCCTTGCCCTTCTGCATAACTTCCTTTATCGAGGGGATAAGATAGCCGTATGCTACCACCTTGTCGTCCTTTAAAATAACGGCTGCAAACTCGGGAATAAGCACGGAAAGAAGGGTTTTCGCCTCACGCTTTTTCTGCTTTTCGTTTATGGGGCTGGTGCCGTAAAGCTTTTCGAACGCCACGTCCAGCACGTCGAGCGCCTGCATAACGTAGTCCATAAGCTTCTTCTTGTCGTGCTTTGCGTAGTAAGCAACGTCTAAAATTTCATAACCGTAACGCTTCATAACCGCGTCGGAAAGCCTCTTCATTCTCTCGGGCACTTCGGTAGGCGGCGTTATTACGTAACAGTTCCAGTCAACCACCTTATAAGCGCCCAGCTTTTCCATATGCTCCACGTAGTAGGGATAGTTGTAAATTTCTATGTAGTTGCTGTCCTTGTCGAAACCGTCGATAAGCATGCCCTCCTCGTTGAGGTCGGAAAAGCTCATCGGTCCGATTATTTCGGTCATCCCCAGCTCTTTCGCCCAGTCGAACAGTTTGCCGAACAGCGCCTTAGTAACCTCGAAATCGTCGATGACGTCAAAGCGCGTAAAGCGCAGCTGTTTATAGCCGAACTTTTCGTTTACGCCGCGGTGCCATATACCCGCGATACGCCCCGCGATTTTGCCGTCCTTGTAAGCTAAGAACATTCTGCAATCGGCAAAACGGAAAGCGTCGTTTATTTTGGGGTCGAACTCCGCAAATTCGTCGGCGTACAGATTGCAGCACGCGTGCGGATTGCCCTTATAT
>CAMWHW010000127.1 GCA_947174175.1 uncultured Clostridia bacterium
TTTAACCGATAATAAAATGTATTTGCTACAAAATAATCTTCTTTTCAATTATGATTGGAACAGTATTGAAGAAATAAGTACTGACGAGTTAAAACGGTTATCAAAAGAAGAATTGAGGAATCGTCTAATAAGAGCAAGATTAATTCTATTTGGTGGTATCGGCTTTGCCGGTTATAATGAAGAGTTTAATGCAAACAAATTTATATATAGAAATGCGTTAAACCGAAATCAAGAAATTGAAGAAAGTAAAAAATTCGAAGAACTTTACGAAAAAGTTTGCGAGTGTTTATCCGAAAAGAGAGTTGTCGTATTCACACATATGCCCCAAAAAGATTGGTGCTCTCATAATGAACCGCATAAAGGTTTCGTGTATGTAAATGGGCATACTCATAGGAACTTGTTTTACGATGACGGTGATTATAGAATTTACGCAGACAATCAAATCGGTTATCATCAGGAAAACTGTCGCTTGAAGTATTTCTACTTGGAAGATGATTACGATATGTTTGAAGATTATCAAGATGGAATATATGAAATAACAAGAGAAGAGTATATCGATTTTTATCGCGGTAAAAATATTGCAATGGACTTTAATAGGGATGGCTACAATATTTTTATGCTGAAAAAATCCGACTATTATTGCTTTATCGCAAAGTCGAATAAAGGTTACCTGCTAATCTTAAACGGAGGCAACTTAAAAAGATTAGAGCATAAAGATATAAATTACTATTTTGAAAATATTGATAAAGTTATATCCTACATAAAGACGCCGTTAGATAAATTTACTGATTACCAAAAACAAATTGCTAACGAAATAAAAGTAATAGGAGGAAGCGGTACAATTCACGGAGCTATCATTGATATCGACTTTTTTAATCATATTTTTGTTAACCCACTTGATTTAAAAACCACATCATATTGGGCAAGCGATATAGTAAACAAGAAGATTTTCAATGATACGCCGACGCTGTTACAACACAATTGCCCGACAATATATGCAAACTATTTAAAGCTAATTGAAAGCAAGTCGGAAAACGCCATTATATTAAAAAAATCCGAAATAGTGAAAATGCCGTCAATTTATTTGGATACGGACATTTACAGAGCTTCGATGGAAATTAAGAAAATGCAAAAATTAAGTTCGAATATACTAAGTATATGGATAGAACCGGAAGTTAAAAAATTGAGCAATTAAATAACATAAAAAATGAACGGGCGTAAGTTGAAAATCAACTTACGCCCGTTTAAAACAAAACAAGGAAGCAGAAAATCTGCTTCCTTGTTTTGGCGCGGATGGCGAGATTTGAACTCGCGCTGCGGTTTCCCGCACTACTCCCTTAGCAGGGGAGCCCCTTGAGCCACTTGGGTACGTCCGCTCAACGCTAAGACAATATATCATAATTTTATGCGTTTGTCAAAGCATTAAAGTACTGTTTTGAAAATAATGGCCGACAAAATTTCAAGCGCTTTACTTGTAATATTTTATAAGGTGTGGTAAAATTGTAAATAAGTTTAAAGTGATATTTCGCCGCGCGCAAAAGTTGAGCGGCAACAGGGAGAAGAAAAATGAAGATAGTCTTTTTCGGTGATTCGATAACCGATTGCGACAGGGACAGAAATGACGAAAAGTCGCTTGGCAACGGCTACGTAAAAGTGCTTGCCGACAAGCTCCGTCCAATCTATCCCGATATGGATATAGAGCTTATCAATAAGGGCGTTTCGGGCAACGAGGTGTGCGACCTTTTAGCCCGCGTTCAGCGCGACGTCATCGACTTAAAGCCCGACGCGGTCGTTATGATGATAGGCATCAACAACACCATTCACCAGTTCAAGTACGGCAAGGAGCTCAACTTCAAACAGTTCGAGCACGATTTGGTTGCGCTCATCGGCGCGTTGAAGGAGGCGGGGATAGTGGTAATATTCTTGGAGCCTTTCCTTCTGCCCGCGCCCGATAAAAAGCGTATGCGCCCCGTGTTCGAAAAGGAGCTTGCCATCATTCACCGCGTGTGTGTGGAGAAGTGCGACGAGTTCGTTGCGTACGACGAAATGTTCAACGGGCTGTGCGAAAGCCACCCCTACACCGACTATTCGGAGGACGGCGTACACCCGACTTTCAGGGGCAGCAACCTGATTGCCAATACTTCCATAAAGGCGATAAGAAAGCACTTAATGTAAGCATATTAAGGGGGTAACCGCCGTGATAACCGAAAAGGGAACGATAAAGACCAGCACCAATATGGACGAAAAGCTGTTCTGTGAACTAAACAGCAGCTTGCGCAAGATGTGTGTTGCATATATAGTTTTGGGCGCGGTGCTTGCGCCCTTGGGTGCGCTGGCGCTCGGCGTCGATATCTACAACGGAAGGGAAGCTTCTTACGGAACGTTTATGGTTGCAATTGGAGTAGCCTTAATTTTTCTCGGTATTTTTTTTCGTTTATATTACAAAAATTTTAACAAAGCTGCTATAAAAATGAACCGTGTGGAAGAAGCGGAATTCTTCGACGGTTACATTATGGAATACGAGTATACTGACGGCGAACTGACTTCAACAAACAAAGTATATTATAAGTGGCTTTTAAGAATCAGAGAAACAAAAAACTATCTGTTTTTGTACAACACCAGGGTGACGGCAATTGCGGTGGATAAGAACAGCCTGCCGCTTTCCGAACTGAACACCATTCGTATGCTTTTGGGCAGACCAGTCGTAGGGGAGGCGCAAGCTCCCGTGCATGTTTCCGAACAGAAGGTTGAAACTCCTCCGACGGAGGAAGTTCCGCCCGAAGAACCGTTTACGGATATGACGGATAACAAAGAAGAATAAAAAAAGCGCCGCGGCAAATTGCCGCGGCGGAGGCGTGTCGCCTCTGCCATATGCTTTAAATACTTGATTATAAAGCAAAACTAATCACAACAAAACGAGAGAGTCACAGAAAATCTGCGGCTCTCTTTTTAACTTATCCGCACAATCTTTCGAGTGCGAGTTTATAAATCTTGAAACACTTTTCAATCTTTTCAAAGGTTATGTACTCGTCGGGCTGGTGAATTGTACATTCCTCGCCGTCCTCCTCGGGACCGAACGCCGCACCGCATTTGAGTGCGCGCGCGTAAGTACCTCCGCCGATTGCCACGGGCTGTGCGTTCTTGCCCGTCACCTCGTTGTAAACGTTTAAAAGCGTGGTCACAAGCTTGCCGTTCTTGTCGTTGAAAAGGGGCGCCTGTTCGTGCAATATTTCGTAGGTTATGCCGCTCTTGTCGACAGCGCTTAAAACGTCTTCAAGCTTGTAGGTGGCAGGATAGCGGATATCGCAGGTCACGAAAATCTTGTCGTCAATCTGCTCGATAATATCGGGCGACAAAGTCAGCTTGCCCGTTTCGTCCTCGAAGTTGACAAGTCCCAGTTTTTCGACGAACAGCAGGCGCTTGATTTCGCTCAGTCCAAGATAGTCGAGCATCTTTTCTATTGCGTTCACGCCCTTTTCGGGAGTGGAGCCGTGCGCGCTCTTTCCGCGCGAAATAACTTTGCCTGCGGTATATTCAAGCCCCAACTGCTCCAAAAGCGCCTTGTTTTCGTCGGCGCACGCCTCGCAGTAGTCGCAGACCATATTCGCGCTGCCGCCGCCTTTCAGCCCCTTATATTTGGCGTTGGGCGCGGCGAACTGCTTCTTGATATGCAGTATGCCCTTTTCGGCGTAGATGACGGGGAAGTCCGCGTCGGGCGAAATTCCCGTTTCGGGCATCTTTGCAACCTTGTTGTAATGGTCAATGCACGCCCAGCCCGATTCCTCGTTACAGCCGACTATAAGCTTGATGCACTTTCTGGGTTTAAAGCCCTCGTCCTTTAAAGCTTTAAGTGCGTAGAGGGCGATGATGGCGGGACCCTTGTCGTCCATAG
>CAMWHW010000128.1 GCA_947174175.1 uncultured Clostridia bacterium
TTACGATAGCGGCAAGCTTTTTCTTCCGCAACTCGTTTCCTCGGCGGAAGCCGCTAAAAATGCGTTCGCGGTGATAGGCGAAAGACTTCCCAAGGGCGAAACCTCAAAGGGCAAAGTCGTGCTTGCTACGGTTAAGGGCGACGTTCACGACATAGGCAAAAATATCGTAAAAGTGGTATGCGAATCGTACGGTTACGAGGTTATAGACCTTGGAAAGGACGTTCCTCCCGAAAAGGTTGTGGAGGCGTACAACAAGCATCAACCCCAGGCGATTGGTCTTTCCGCGCTAATGACGACTACGGTCAAGGGTATGGAAGAAACTGTTACAGCTTTGAAAAATGCCGGTTGTACTTGTCCCGTATTCGTTGGCGGTGCAGTTTTAAGCGCTGCGATTGCGCAGCAGATAGGCGCCGATTATTATACAAAGGACGCGCTCGGTTTTGTCAAAACGCTTGACAAAATACGGTCAAAGTAATATAGTAAAATCAAATTAAATAGTTCAATGCGAGTAGTAAATTTTTTTACTGAAAGTAGGGGAAGTACGGTGAAAATCCGTCGCAACAGCCATTACGGTTAAAGTCCGATTGCCTACCCGTTGAAATTGCCGTTACTTTTTCTTGGGCAGTGAAGAAGTTTGGTAACGTATATTTTTCGTGCCCGTTTTTGCGTGCGCGAATTTTTATTTTCAGGAGGTACTTATGAAAAAATTTTTTGCACTGATTGCTTCGCTTATAGCCGTTTTTGCGTGCTGTTTTGCAGTTGCGTGCAACGGTAAGGAACCCGTAAAGGCGGATGAAAACACGGTGGTAATTACCGCAACCGATTCTTCTTTCGACTTTGACGGCAAAACGCTTAAAGCTTATATGGACGATTTGCAGGAGAGAGGAAAGCTGACCTACACGATAAGCAAAGGCATGGTTACCGAAATCAACGGTAAATCTCAAACACTCAACAGCTACTGGATGCTTTACACGAGCGACGAGGAAAACGCCAGCACGGAATGGGGCACGTTCGAGTATGAGGAAAAATTGTACGGCTCTGCCACGGTCGGTGCGGAGTCGCTGACGGTAAAAGAGGGCTGTATTTATATCTGGGCTTATCAGACTTTTTAAATGAAAACGGCAAAAGATATTGCGCTTATCGGCATTTATACTGCCCTGCTGATAGGCGGACAATTCGTATTGAGCGGCATTTCCGGCGTGGAAATAGTAACGGTACTTTTTCTGGGCTTTGCGTACTGTTTCGGCGTAGTGAGGGGGCTTTTCGTTGCAAACGCCTTTTCGCTTTTGCGTTGCCTGATTTTCGGCTTTTTTCCTAACGTCATTATTCTGTATTTGATTTATTACAACCTTTTCGTATTGGTTTTCGGACTGTTGGGAAGATGGTTTAAAAAAGCCGCAAACTTAAAACTATTGATTATGCTGACCGTAGCGACGGCTCTTATGACTGCGTTTTTTACGGCACTGGACGACGTTATCACTCCGCTGTATTACGGCTTTTCGGCAAAAGCGGCAAAGGCGTATGCGTTGGCTTCGCTTACTGCGGTAATTCCGCAGGTTATCTGCACTTTGATTACCGTACCGTTGATATTGCCCGTATTGTTGCGAATATTTTTTAGCGTTTTCCCTGCGTACAAGTCGGGAAGAGATTCCAAGCTAAATGACAAAATTATAGATAAAAGTACGATTGTATAATTTTGCGGGGAATTTATGGGAATAGGAAACGCCCCCGAATAAGCAATTTTTGCTTATTCGGGGGCGTTTTTGGTGCCGCTGATCGGGGTCGAACCGATACGGTATCACTACCACTGGATTTTGAGTCCAGCGCGTCTGCCAATTCCACCACAGCGGCGTATAAAGTATAAAACGTCAGTACACTAAAAATTGTTATAGCGAGATTGACACATACTACATATTGTGGTAAAATACCATAGTGGGAATTATGTTGCGCTATACCCAGTCAATTTTGAGTTCGTCGTTTCAGTTAATTCCACAACAGAGGCAAATTACTTTTACATTATATAATAGCTTTGATTAAAAATCAAGCTTTTTTATTCGGAGTAAATATTATTTTATGGACAAACTCGTATTGATTGACGGCAACAGTCTTTTGAACCGCGCCTATTATGCAACGCCGATATTCAGCACGTCGAAGGGTCAGCCGACCAACGCAATTTTCGGCTTTATTAAGCTCGTATTCAAAATTATCTCGGACGTCAAGCCCGAATATATGGTTGTGACTTTCGACTTGAAGGAGCCGACGTTCAGGCACAAGATGTATGAAGGTTACAAGGCGAACCGTTCGCCTATGCCGGACGAGCTAGCGTCGCAGGTGGAGCCTTTAAAGTCGTTGCTTTCGGCAATGAAAATTGCCACGTGCGAAAAGGCGGGATACGAGGCGGACGACCTTATCGGTACGTTATCTAAAAAATTTAACGTGCACAGCTATATCTATACGGGCGACAGAGATTCCTTCCAGCTGGTGGATGAAAAGACCGACGTTTACTATACTAAGCGCGGTGTGAGCGACCTTTTAAAACTTTCCGTAGACAATTTTGTGAAAGAAATCGGGCTGAAACCGCGCGCTATCGTCGATTTGAAAGCTTTGATGGGCGATAAGTCGGATAATATTCCCGGTGTGCCCGGAATTGGTGAGACGACGGCCAGAAAGCTGATTGCATTGTTCGGCAGCCTTGAAGAAGTTTACGAGTGTCTTGACGGCATAAGTTCAATTTCGGTCCGTAAAAAGCTTGAAGAAGGCAGAGAGAGCGCCTTTTTCTCGTACAAGCTTGCAACGATAGACCGTGATTGCCCTGTCGATTTGGAACTTGAACAGTGTGTTACGCCGCAAAACTATTCGGTTGAAGTCAAGGAGCTGTTCAAGCAATTTGAATTCAAAAGTCTGATACCTACGGTTAAGTTCGTCGGAGATAACGAGACCGAAGTGGTTAACGAAATCAAATATCCCGAAATCGTAACGATAGATAATCGTGAAGATTTCAAAAAACTGTGCGCCGAAACGGGTGAATTTTTCATTGATTTCAAAGAATACGGTTCAAGTATTTATTTCAAAGGCAAGCAATACGAAGTAAAATACGACGTTGCAGATTTATTCTGCGAGTTTTCGCAGGCGGAGTATTTCGAATGTCTGAAAACTTTGCTATGCAACAGCGATAATAAAGTAGTCGTTTACGACTATAAGCAGCTTATGCATGCGTGCAGCGAATACGGTTTTAAGCCCGAATGTGCGGCGGACGATATTTCTTTAATGAAATATTTGTGCGACTATTTTGACGAGAGCAAAAACGTACAGGAATTGTGCGATTTGAAGTGTTACGACTTAAAATATTCGGCTTACGCGTTCAGCTTGATTTATAACGAGTACGTGGAAATTATTAAGCGGGACGGGCTTACGGACTTGTATAACGACATAGAAAAGCCGCTTATCGACGTGCTTTTCGATATGGAGGAGACGGGCGTTAAGGTTGACGTAGCTCAGCTTGACGCGCTCGGCAAGACTTATTCTGCAAAAATTCTTAATCTGTGCGATAGGATTTATGAGTTGTGCGGATGTACTTTTAATCTCAATTCGCCTACTCACCCCGCTAAAATTTTGTTTGAAAAGCTTGGTTTGAAGTCCGGTAAAAAGAATAAGATGGGAAATTATTCTACCAGCGCGGAGATTTTGGAGACTTTGGCTGACGAAAGCGAAGTCGTAAGACTTATTTTAAGTTACAGACAATATCAGAAACTGTATTCAACGTATGCGGAGGGGCTCAAAACGCTTTTGAACAGAGATACGCGCCTTATTCATACGACTTACAACAATACGATTACTACGACAGGCAGGCTTTCAAGCACTAATCCCAATCTGCAAAACATTCCCAT
>CAMWHW010000129.1 GCA_947174175.1 uncultured Clostridia bacterium
AAAGCGCGCGTTGCTTTATATACTCACGCCCGTATTCTGTGTTGCATTATTATGCGGCACAGTTTTTTCATTTTTAAAAACTGATAGATTAAATGCAAGTGCGTTGACAACCACCACGATTGCAAATGCGGTCAAAGCGGGTAATCTGGACGAATTATGGGATAGCACTTCTAACGAATTTAGCGGTGCAGTGCTTGAAGATTTGGAAGAAAAGCTCTTTGGCGACGACGACCCCGTTACTTACATAAAAGCAAACGATACCGAATATTCAACCACGGGCAGCTACGTCGTACCTGCTTCTACGCTGAACGCCAAAGTGGGCGACGCTACTTACGGCTTAATTTTAAAACTCGGCGGAATGGAGTGGATGGCAACTTCGTTGACGCTTGCCGACCTTCCTGATGGAACTACTGATAATGTTATATTAACGCTTTATCTTTCAAGTCCGTACAAAACTAATTCAGTCTTTTATACGAGTGAAAGCACTGCAAAAGGCAACAATATGTACAGCGCAAGTACCATAAGAAGCAACTTGCTTTCTTGGAGTGACTTCAATCTTTTTTCTGACGGCTCGACTACTGATAGCTTTGCTTCGAAATATCTTGTGCAACCGAAGAATATCAATTATCAACAGAACGAAACGGTAATAGGACGAGGAGGTGCAACTACTCACTATGCAAATGAAGCGCTTGGCGCTTTGTCGAGTGATTGGGCTAGTGGAATTAATTATCAACCTTCCGACGAAATTCGCGGAGAAAGATACGATGCGTGGGGAGAGGATTATATATGGCTTCCATCGATAACCGAAACGGGTTTTAACAACTTACTAAGTACCGGGTGCATTTGGAAGTTAAGCAACGAACAAAGGAAGTTTACCGGTGGCACGGGCTATGCTTATTTACGTTCCGGTTATCTTGATAATTATAAGTATGTCCATATGATGGAATCCGGAGGCACGCCAAATGGAAGTATAGGCACGGCCAGGGGCGTTCGTCCTGCAATTCACTTAAATCTTACAGCCGCTGCTGCCTCTTCCACTGGCGGAACGATTAAAAATACAACGGCGGACACCACGACCAAAACTTATCAGAACGCCGCATACACGTTTAGCGTAAACGGAATAAAGCCCACAAAAATGGACTTGACTTTTTCCGGTAATATCACGAACTGGGATGCAACCACGCGTTCGTTCACGGCAACCGACGTCGGCGAATATAAAGTAACGGTTGCGTTAAAACCTTCCATAGTCGCTCTCGGCAGGGAATGGGCAGGTGGCGGAACCGCCAGCGCGGAATATACCTTTAAAATTGAAAAGGCAACGCCCGAGGTGACGGCGGTGCTTAAAGCTTCGGGCGACCTGTACACGACTCAGAGTATGCCGTCGCTCATTCTTTCAACGGATACGACGGCTATTGCCGATGCTAACGCCGCAAACAAGCCGTATATTTTGGTAACGGCAAACTGCGAAGGCACGGTAAGTTGGGATAACGACCCCAAGCCTTCCGCAACCGTACCAAACTATGACTTCACGTTTACGCCCACGGGCGATAAAGCGGGCAACTACACGGGTGCTGTCACCAAATCAATACCGTTAACGTTCGTCGTTCCTAAATTGAACGATATAGAGGTAGTGTCAAATGGAAACACGGACCCCGTTTATACCAAATATGACGCAACGAGATTAAGGCAGTGGTTTACCGTTAATGCGGTGTACAGCAGCGGCGACAAAGAACCTACGCCCAACTACACGATAGTATTGCCTACGGGCGGTCTTGTTGCGGGCAGCAATACGCTTACTTTCAGATACGACGACGGCACTAACAAGAAAAATAAGACCGCTACAATTACCGGTGTAATTCTTTCCGAGGTTACAAGGCTTGACGTTTTCCCCGATTTCACGGGTGCGACTATTTACAGCTCCGCTAGCGCAGAAGACTTGAAACAATACTTGGACGTTGACGCGGTATGGAATTCGGACGACAGCGAAACGCTTGCCGCGGCAGATTATACCGTAATTTTACCCGCGGGCGGACTTGTTGCGCCTACCACAAATATAAAGGTATCCTACAACGGCACGGAGAGCGCGGAAATTCCCGTACCCGTTACGGCGGTTGCGCTTGCAAGTATTACGGTGGAAAGTCACAGCTGCACGGGCGATATTTACCCGACTTCCACGGCGGCTGACATTAATGCAAATATAACCGTAGTTTTAAAGGGAACCAACAACGACGGCTCGGCATATGACGGTGGCAACGCCATTACCGGTTACACGCTTGCACCCGCCGCGGACTTTGCAACAAGCGGAAAAATAGACGTAAGTTACAACGGTAAAACAACCCAGTTTACCGTATCGCTCGGTACGGTTGCGCTGGACAGCATTGCGCTTGACGGCGGCATTACCCAATCGTCAGATTTGTATCCCACTTCGTCGCTTGCGGACGTGCAAGCCGCTGTATCGTTCACTTTAAAGGGCACAAACAACGACGGCACGGCTTATAACGGCGGTGCGGCAATAACGAACTACACGCTTGCGCTCGGTGCGAACTTTGCGGTGGACGGAGAAGTCGTAGTTACCCACGACGGTAAAACGACCTCTTTCAACGTTACGTTGACGCCAGTAGCCATTTCGGGAATGACGGCAACTTATAATTTGCCCTCGGGCGTGGTTGTGGACGCTTCGTGCAACGTTGACGATTTGAAAGCGGGGCTTGTGGTAGTGGTAAACTATAACAACGGCGGCACGGTTACGCTTGCGGCGGAAGGATATACCCTGACGGCGGACGCGGTGCACGGCGGCAATCTGCTTGCGGCAGGTCTGCGCACTATAACCGTATCTAACGGCGACGGCACGGCAACCGATGCTTTTACGGTCAACGTTGACAAGGCTACGCACGATATGACCGGCGTGACTTTGGAGGGGAACAGAACCGCAGGTTACGACGGCGCGGCGCACGAGCTTACTTTGACGGGCACTTTGCCTAACGGCGTTACGGCTACCGTTAAGTATTATTTAAACGGTGTGGAGGCTACACCCGACGCGGTTGGCGTTTACGATGTGGTTGTAACGTTTACAAACCCCGACGCTGCGAACTACGAGGATATTGCCGACATAAATACGACGCTTGAAATTACTGCGGCGACTATCGTGGATATTACCGCGACGGTGGCGGACGGAACTGCGTTGAATATTCTGAACACGCTTGACGATTTGAAAAAGTTTGTAAGCGTTACGGTCAACTACACGGGCAATATTACCCAAACCGCAACCGAATTTACTTTGACTTGCGAGGGCTTGCGCGACGGCTTGCTTGAAGTAGGTAAGCAGACCGTTACCGTAACTTATAACGACGGCACGCAGGACTTTACGACAACGGTTGAAATAGAGGTTTCAAAAGCTAAGATTGCGTTGCCCGTTTACAAGGGAACGCTTAGTTATAGCGGTAACGAGATTAAACCCACGGCGGCGGACTTTGAAGGTTTCGACGGTGCGCTTATGGCGTTCGTCGAAAGCAAGACGATTGCAGGCATGAACGCAGGTACGTACAAGGCGGTGTTTGCGTTGAAGGATAGCGACCGCTACGAGTGGGCTACCAAAACGACTTTGAAGAAGTCTGTTTTCGCGGCAGTCGTTTACGAGGAAGTAGTGCTTGAAGATTACGAGGCGGCGGTTGAATGGAATCTTGCAAAGGCTAAGATAACGGCAACCAGGGCAGACGGCAAACTTCCCGTGTTCGCAAGTGAAAGCTTTACGGGTTCGTTTGCCGATATAGTAGGTTTAAAATATTACACTGACGAAGCCTGCACGGAAGAAGTCGCGGCGGACAAGTTGGCGTACAGCACCAAGTATTTCGTAA
>CAMWHW010000130.1 GCA_947174175.1 uncultured Clostridia bacterium
GGGCGCTTGTCAGCGTATCGGACAAGGCGGGTGTGGTAGAATTTTGCAAAGGACTTGTGGAAAACGGTTTTGAAATCATCTCCACAGGCGGCACTGCAAAGGCTTTGGAAAAAGCGGGAGTACAGGTTATAGGAATTTCCGAGATAACGGGCTTTCCCGAGTGCCTTGACGGCAGAGTAAAGACCTTACATCCCAACGTTCACGCCGGACTTCTTGCCATGCGTTCTAACCCCGAGCATATGGCTCAGCTTGAAAAGCGGAATATCAACACCATTGATATAGTCTGCGTAAACCTGTATCCTTTCAAGGCGACTTTGGCTAAGGGTGCGGACTTTGCGGAATGTATCGAAAATATCGATATAGGCGGTCCCACAATGATAAGGGCGGCGGCCAAAAACTATCAGGACGTCGCGGTTATCGTCGACCCCAAGGACTACGGCAAGGTTCTTGAAGAACTCAAAAACGGCGGCGTAACGCTTGAAACCAAGAAGTATTTGCAGTACAAAGTATTTGCGCACACCGCAGTGTACGACAGCCTTATTTCCAATTATCTCGCTTCGCAGCTCGGTATCGAGTATCCAGACAGCGTGACCTTTGCATACGAAAAGGCTCAGGATCTGCGTTACGGCGAAAACCCTCAGCAGTCCGCGGTATTTTATAAGGAAGAATTTCCCCGCAAGGGCTGCCTGTCGTCGGCTAAGCAGATTTGGGGTAAGGAACTTTCCTACAACAATATCAACGACGCAAACGGCGCTCTGGAACTTTTGAAGGAATTCGGCAAAACTCCCGCGGTTGTTGCCTGCAAGCACGCAAATCCCTGCGGCGTAGGTACGGGCAAGGATATTCACGAAGCGTATCTGCGCGCGTACAATTCCGACCCCGTTTCGGTGTTCGGCGGCATACTTGCAATCAACGGCGAAGTGGACGCGGCGACCGCAACCGAAATCAACAAAATTTTCATCGAGATAGTAATGGCGCCTTCATATTCCAAGGAAGCGCTTGAAATACTCGAACAGAAAAAGAATATACGCCTTCTGATAATAGACGACATTTCCGCACGCAGAGAAGCTACCGCAAAGGATATGAAAAAGGTGTACGGCGGACTTCTGGTTCAGCAGTACGACGAATGTCTTATCAAAGACGAGGATATGAACTTCTTCAAGACCAAGGCGAGCGTGGAAACTTCCACGTTGCCCAGCGGCAAGCTTAAAACAGTTTACGGCTGCGGCGTAGTAACCGACCGCGTGCCTACGGCCGAAGAAGTGGAGGCTATGCTTTTCAACTGGAAGGTCGTGAAGCACACCAAATCAAACGCGATAGTAATAGGCAAGTGCGGCAGAACGACGGGTATAGGTATGGGACAGACTAACCGTATCTGGGCGGCTCAGCAGGCAATTACGCACGCAGGCGGAGAAGCAAAGGGGTCGGTTATGGCATCGGACGCGTTTTTCCCCTTCCCCGACTGCGTAGAGGAGTGCGTAAAAGCGGGCATTACCGCAATAATTCAGCCGGGCGGCTCCATTCAGGACAAGGCTTCCGTGGACGCGTGCAACGCGGCGGGAATTGCTATGGTGTTCGTCGGCGACAGACATTTTAAACATTAATCAAAGGAAAAGATAATGAACGTACTTGTTATAGGAAACGGCGGAAGGGAACACGCGGTTTTGCTTGCGCTCGCAAAGAGCAAAAGGGTTAATAAGCTGTATTGTATGAAGGGCAATGCGGGCACGGCGGAAATAGCCGAAAACGTCAACGTCGATTATATGGACGTGGAGGCGGTAAAGGCGTTTGCGCTTGCAAATCCGCAGATTGACTACTACGTGGTCACTCCCGACGACCCTCTTGCGATAGGACTCGTGGACGAGCTTGAAAAGATAGGCAAACGCTGTTTCGGACCGAACAAAGCGGCTGCTCAGATCGAGGCAAGCAAGGCTTTTGCAAAGGAGCTTATGCACAAGTACGGCATACCCACCGCAAAGTCGCAGACTTTCGAAAGCTACGGCGATGCACTCGACTACGTAAGGAAAGAGGGCGCGCCCATAGTTTTGAAGGCGGACGGACTTGCTCTCGGCAAGGGCGTTCTCGTCTGCGAAAGCTTAAAGCAAGCCGAAGAGGGCTTGAAAGAGATAATGCTAGACAAGACTTTCGGTGCGGCGGGCAATAAAATAGTAATCGAAGAGTGCATGCGCGGACTTAAATATACCCCGGGTGAAGAGGTTTCCGTGCTGTGCTTTACGGACGGCAAGACTATCGTTCCCATGATAACTTCCTGCGATCACAAGCGCGCGTTCGACGGCGACAAGGGGTTGAATACGGGCGGTATGGGCACGTTCTCGCCCTGCCCGTTCTGGACGAAAGAACTTGAAAAGGAAGTTTACGACACCATACTTTTACCTACGGTAAAGGCAATGAATTCGGAGGGCAAGCCGTTTAAGGGTTGTCTGTATTTCGGGCTTATGCGCACCGACAAAGGTATGAAAGTCGTCGAATACAATTCGCGCTTCGGCGACCCCGAAACGCAGGTCGTTCTGCCCATGTTAAAGACCGATTTACTTGATATTTTCGAGGCGGTTACGGACGGCAGACTTGCCGATATCAAAATAGAATGGGAAGAGGGCGCGTGCGTATGCGTAGTGCTTGCAAGCGGCGGTTATCCCGTTCATTATCAGAAGGGTAAAGAAATAACGATTGGCGACGTCGGCGACTGTCAGATAATACATGCGGGCACCGCTATCAAGGACGGCAAACTGGTAACCAACGGCGGCAGAGTGCTGGGTGTGGTTGCAAAGGGTGCGACGGTCGACGCGGCAAGGGCCAAGGCTTACGCCGCAGTTAAAAATATTAGTTGGGAAGGTATGAGCTACCGCACCGACATAGGCGTAAAATACCGCGAGGGTTAATAATGATTTACAGAATTTTCGTAGAAAAAAAGGACAATTTACAGGCGAAAAAGGTTGCCGAGGATATTCATAACCTCTTGAAGATTGACGTAAAAGAAGTGCGTCAGCTCCTGCGTTACGACGTGGAGAATATCACCAAGACGGAATTTAACGCGGCGGTGCCCTGCGTATTTTCCGAACCTCCCGTAGATAACGTATATCTTGAAGAGGTGGAATTTGACGAAGACTACTCCGTGTTTGCCATTGCGTATCTTACGGGTCAGTACGACCAGCGTGCCGACAGTGCGGCGCAGTGCGTTCAGCTTCTCACCCAAAAGGAGCGTCCTTTGGTAAAGTGCGCCACCGTTTACGCAATCAAAGGCGCAACGCCCGAACAGCTTGCAAAGATTAAAAAGCATCTTATCAACCCCGTTGAAAGTGAGGAAGTGGGACTTGAAAAACCCGAAAGTCTTGCCCACGTCGCGCTTGAAGTAGAGGACGTGAAATCGGTTGACGGGTTCGTAGAGCTTACCAACGAGCAGATTGCCCAATATCATTCGCAGCTCGGGCTTGCAATGTCGGTTGAAGATTTGATTTTCGTTCGTGACTATTTTGCAAAGGAAGGACGCAATCCCACCGAAACGGAAATCAAGGTTATCGATACTTATTGGTCGGACCATTGCCGCCATACGACTTTCGCAACCGAAATAGAGGATGTCGTCGTAAACAGCGACAACCCCCATATAAACAGAGCGTTGCAGGCATACAAGGGACTTTTTGCGGAGATGTACGCCAACCGTCCCGACAAATATCCCTGCCTTATGGATATTGCTACCATTGCGGTTAAAAAGCTCAAAAAGGAGGGCTTGCTCGACAATCTGGACGAGTCGGACGAAATCAACGCTTGCGCAATTAAGATTGACGCGGTGATAGACGGCAAGGAAGAAAAGTACACCGTAATGTTCAAGAAC
>CAMWHW010000131.1 GCA_947174175.1 uncultured Clostridia bacterium
AGTATATGCTGTACCAGATGATAAGGCAGATGGACAAGCTTGAAGACGTCAAGAAGATTGGCTGCGCCAACGAGCTTGACTGCGTATACCGCGAACTGCTGCTTGCCAAGGTTTCGGCGGAGGGCGACGCGCGCTCGCAGATAGCTCTCGTAAACGAGGTGTACAAGGCTAAGGTCGTCGACCTCTCCATCGACACGATGATTTTGGAGCTGACGGGCGACCCCGAAAAGCTGGATGCATATTTAAAGGTTATCGAGCCGTTCGGTATACTTGAAATGCAGCGCACGGGCGTTACCGTGCTTGCACGCGGCAAGCATACTCTCAAAGATAGAGATTGCTACGGAGACCATATAAACTAAAAAGGATAATTATAAATGAAGAACATATTTTCAACCAGCACGGATATGAGTTCGCAGCGCTCGCTTTTGAGGGCGCTGGGCTGGACCGACAGCGAAATGAATAAGCCCATAGTTGGAGTTATCTGCGCGCAGAGCGAGATTATCCCCGGACATATGCACCTGGATATGATAGCAAAAGCCGCTTCCGAAGGCGTTATAGCCGCGGGCGGCAAACCCGTGATACTGCCCGCGATAGGCGTATGCGACGGCATTGCAATGGGTCACGAGGGTATGAGATATTCCCTCCCCTCCCGTGAAATAATTGCCGACAGCTGCGAAATTTTATTGCGCGCGCACGGCATACAGGCGGCGGTGTTTATAGGCAACTGCGACAAGATTATTCCCGGTATGCTTATGGCGGCGGCAAGGGTGAATATCCCCTCCGTATTTGTTTCGGGCGGACCCATGCTTGCGGGCAGAGTACACGGCAAAAAGACCTCCCTTTCGACTATGTTCGAGGAGGTCGGCGCTTACAATGCAGGCAGGATAAGTGCGGACGAATTGAAAGATTTCGAATGCGGCGCATGCCCCACCTGCGGTTCGTGCAGCGGTATGTTTACGGCAAACAGCTTGAACTGCCTTTGCGAGGCGCTGGGTATGGCGCTGCCCGGCAACGGCACGCTGCCAATGGTTTACAGCGCTCGCCTTGCGCTTGCCAAGCAGGCGGGCGAAGCGGTTATGAATTTGCTCGAAAAGAATATACGCCCTTCCGACATTATGACCGCCGAAGCGTTCAAGAACGCCGAAACGGTTGATATGGCGATAGGCGCTTCCACCAACACCGTGCTTCACCTTATTGCAATCGCGCGAGAAGCGGGGCTCGGCAAGGAAAAGGTTTCGATGGACATATTAAACGGCATAAGCGAAAAGACGCCGAACCTTTGCCGTCTTGCGCCCGCGGGCGAACACTATATCGAAGAACTGCACGAGGCGGGCGGAATATCCGCCGTCATTAAGCAGCTTTACGACGCTAAGCTTTTAAACGGCGACGTTATGACGGTGAGCGGAAAAGCCTTGAAGGAAGTTATAAAGAACGCCGTCAACCGCAACGAAGAGATTATCCGTCCCGTTGCCTCCCCCTACTCCGCGCAGGGCGGTCTGACCGTGCTTAAAGGCAATCTTGCAAAGGACGGCGGCGTTGTCAAGAAGTCGGCGGTAGACTCCAAGATGCTTAAACACAGCGGACCCGCCAAGTGCTTTGACAGCGAGGAGCAGGCAATGCTTGCAATCTCGGGCGGCAAGATAAAAGCGGGCGACGTAGTGGTTATCCGCTACGAAGGACCTTTGGGCGGACCGGGCATGCGCGAAATGCTTACCCCCACTTCCGCTATCGTCGGCGCGGGTTTAGGCGATACGGTTGCCCTCATCACCGACGGCAGATTTTCGGGAGCGACGCGCGGCGCAGCTATCGGTCACGTCTGCCCCGAGGCGGCTGCGGGCGGTCTTATCGGCATAGTCAGGGACGGCGATATTATCGATATAGATATAAACGCGTGCTCGCTGAGTGTACGCCTTTCGGACGAGGAAATAACTCAAAGATATGCGGCGTTCAAGCCGCTCGTTAAGCCCGTTTCGGGTTATCTTTCCAGATACAGAAATTCGGTCACTTCCGCATCCGACGGCGCGGTATTCAAAAAATAATTCAGGCATATAGTATTACCAATGAAAGAAAAGATATTGAATTTTTCCGTGGATACGGACGTTAACAGCATAGAATGCGACTTATACTGCGCGCGCATTATACTTGCCGCCGCAAGCGACGGAAAGCTTATAGTGGAATACCCCGACTGCAAGAACGTAAACGCGGGCTGCGGCGACGGCACGCTTATAGTCAACCAGCAAAAGCGCAGGCTTTTCGCACACAAAAAACAAACCATAAAAATATACGTGCCGGAACATACCGTTCCTGCACTCAAAATTTCGGGCAGGCACCTTGCCGTTGAAATAACCGACGGCATTTACGGAGAGCTTGCCATCACCGCGGACGACGGCGACGTATCCCTTTCGGGCGGCTCGTTCGGCGAAGCGGAGATTACGGGCGGCGACGTTTCGGTATATTTAAGCGGCGTGACAGTAAAGGGCGGTCTTATAATAAAGATTGACAGAGGCAACGTGCTTTCCGAAAACACCTTTGCGACGCGCTGCGAATGTCGGGCGGCGCGCGGCAATATCGGACAAGTCAGACTCAACTGCAAGGACGGCTCCTTCGATACGCAAAAGGGCAACATTACCGCAAGCCTTTCTGGCAGTGCAAACGACTTCAACACCGACCTTTATACCAAGGAGGGCACGGTGAACAGAGAAAGTCAGAAGCCCGACGGCGCGGAGGGCAGCTTCCACGCCTATACGAAAAAAGGAAACATTGTGCTCGACTTTGAAGAAGACGAACAAAAGGAGAACGCCTGATTATGGCAATGACAGCATCACAGAAAATTCTTGCCGCACACGCTCACCTGGACGAGGTGACCGCAGGGCAGCTTATTTCCGCCGACCTTGATTTGGTGTTGGCGAACGACATTACCGGTCCCGTGGCAATTAAGGAATTCAAAAAGACGGGCGCGGACAAGGTTAAGGACAAAAGCAAGATTGCGCTGGTTATGGACCACTTCGCCCCCAACAAGGACGTAAAGAGCGCCGAACAGTGCAAAGCCTGCCGCATATTCGCCAGGGAACAGGGTATTGAAAATTTTTACGACGTAGGAAAGATGGGCATTGAACACGCGCTACTCCCCGAACTCGGACTTGTCGGCGCGGGCGATTTGGTTATTGGCGCAGACAGCCACACCTGCACTTACGGCGCGCTGGGCGCGTTTTCCACGGGCGTGGGTTCCACCGATATGGCGGCGGGTATGCTCACGCAGAAGTGCTGGTTCAAAGTGCCCTCCGCAATAAAATTCGAGCTTACGGGCAAACCCGCAAAATACGTCTGCGGCAAGGACGTCATACTACATATCATAGGTTTGATAGGCGTTGACGGCGCGCTGTACAAGAGTATGGAATTTACGGGCGACGGCGTGAAATACCTGAACATAGATGACCGCTTCACCATTTGCAATATGGCAATCGAGGCGGGCGCAAAGAACGGCATATTCCCCGTCGACGAGGTTGCCCTCGAATATATGAAGGGCAGATTCAAGCGCCCCGTAAAGGCGTACGAAGCCGACCCCGACGCACAGTACGACGCGGTTTACAAGTTAGACTTATCCAAGCTTAAACCCACCGTATCCTTCCCCCACCTGCCCGAAAACACCAGGACCGAATGGGACGGAATTCCCGTCGACCAGGTGGTTATAGGCAGCTGCACGAACGGACGAATTACCGATATGCGCATAGCGGCTGAAATTTTAAAGGGCAGAAAAGTTGCCGACGGCGTGAGGGCGATTATCATTCCCGCCACGCAGGAAGTTTACAGACAGTGCATTGCCGCAGGA
>CAMWHW010000132.1 GCA_947174175.1 uncultured Clostridia bacterium
GCTTTAAAGTGGCCGCTGGGCAGACCTGTGCGTTCGTCGGTGCGACGGGCGCAGGCAAGAGCACCATACTTTCGCTTATCGTGCGTAACTACGAGGTGCAGAAGGGGCGCGTGCTCATCGACGGAGTGGACGTTAAAAATATAAAGATAAAATCGCTGCGCCGCGCGATAGGACAGATGTTGCAGGACGTCTTTTTATTCAGCGGCACGGTGAAGAGCAACCTCACCTTGGGCAACCCCGACTTTACGGACGAAGAGGTGATGGAAGCCTGCCGCTACGTCAATGCGGACGGCTTCGTGCTTGCGCAGGAAAACGGGCTTGAACAGGAGCTTACGGAGCGTGGCGAAAATCTTTCGCAGGGGCAAAGACAGCTGCTGTCGTTCGCGCGCACGGTGCTGCACAAACCGCAGATTTTAATTCTCGACGAGGCGACTGCGAACATAGACACCGAAACCGAGGTTCTGATAAGGGAAAGCCTTGAAAAGATGCGCAACATAGGCACTATGCTCGTGTGTGCGCACAGACTGTCGACTATTAAAAACGCCGACAATATTATCGTCATGCAGCACGGGCGGATAGTCGAAAGCGGAACGCACGCTTTTCTTCTGGAAAGCGGCGGCTATTACTCCAAATTACATGCGTTGCAGGCCGAGCGTCAATAGGCGCAATATTTCGGGTTGACATATCGGGTAAAAAATAATATAATTAAAATATATTTGATAAACGCCGCAAAGTTACGGCGTTCGGGGGAAAATTTATGAACAAAAAGAAGATAATGCGGCTGGTTGCCGTATGCACGGCTTGCCTGGGTATGGGCGTTTTTGCTTTCTCGGGCTGCAAAAAGGGCGGTGACACGTCGGGCGATAAAAACGACACGGAGGCGACTACGCCTACGACGCCGACTACTCCGACGTCGCCCACAACTCCAACCACGCCGACTACTCCGACGACACCTACGACGCCGGAAACTCCGACGACACCAACCACACCTACGACGCCGACTACTCCGACGACGCCTACCACACCTACCACACCCACAACTCCGACGACGCCTACTACACCCGAGCCTGAAATTTCGGGACCCGTGCAGGGCGCGCCCACTATAACCAAGTATTCCAAAGGCGCGCTGGAAGCGGCTTACGTCCAGTGGACTGCGGCGGAAAACGCCAAGTGGTACAACGTTTACGTAAAGGAGCACGACGCCGCGGATACTGCATATACGCAGCTTGACGCGCCTCTGGTAAGGCAGTATAAAGATTATTACCGTGCGGATGCGGTCGGCTTGAAGGCGGGCGCTTACGATATGAAGGTCGTTCCCGTTAACTCCGAGGACGAGGAAGTGACGGCTTATCCCGCATACGCGAAAAACTTAACGGTAAACGCGCACGAGCGTGCGGGTTACGCGTTTACGGGCGGAAACGTTCCCGGTGCGTACAATATGGACGGAACTTTAAAGACTGGTGCGCAGGTCGTTTACGTTACTGCGGCTAACGCAAAGACGGTAACGGCTACCGTCGAAGGCGCGCAGGTTTCGGGCTTCCAGTCGATAATAGACGCCCGCAATAAAGGTGCTACTGACCCGATTACTTTCCGTATCGTAGGTACGGTAACCAAAGACGATCTCGACCACATTTCAAGCTCGTCGGAAGGCTTGCAGGTTAAAGGCAGCGATAAAAAGCCTACTGAAAATATAACGATAGAGGGCGTGGGCAGCGACGCTACGGTAAAAGACTTCGGTATATTTACCCGTTACTGCAAAAACGTTGAGATAAGGAATCTGGGTATAGTCAACTGTATGGACGACGGCGTGTCTATCGATACGGGCAACACGCACCTGTGGGTACATAATCTCGACATATTCTACGGCAAGGGTGGCAGCGGCGACAAAGCCAAGGGCGACGGCGCGCTGGATACAAAAAACTCGTCGCTTATCACACATTCATACAACCATTTCTGGGACTGCGGAAAGTGCAATTTGCAGGGTATGAAGTCCGAAGACAAGGATACGCGCATTACGTATCACCACAACTGGTACGACCATTCGGACAGCCGTCATCCCAGAATAAGAACGGCTACCGTTCATATTTACAACAACTACTTTGACGGCAACGCAAAATACGGCGTGGGCGTAACCTACGGCGCAAGCGCGTTCGTGGAAAACAATTATTTCCGCTCCACCGCGGCTATGAGACCTATGATGTCCTCCGGACAGGGTACCGACGCGACGGGCGACGGAACGTTCTCCGGCGAAACGGGCGGTATAATAAAAGCGTTCGGAAATAATTACGATTGCACTAAATCGAATTTGAAACTGCTCACGCAGAACGATACCTCGGCGGACAATATCGACTGTTACGAGGCTTCCACCCGCGACGAGAAGGTACCCGCAACTTATAAAACCAAAGTCGGCGGTACCGTTTACAACAACTTCGATACGGCGGAAGATATGTACGAGTACTCGGTTGATACTCCCGAACAGGCAAAGGAAAAGGTTCAGAAGTATGCCGGAAGAATCGACGGCGGCGACCTGAAATGGGAGTTTGACGACGAGACTGAGGACAAAAATTACAGTATAATTCCCGAATTCAAATCAGCGGTTACGAACTATAAGGGCAGCGTTATCAAGATTGGCGGAGTTGCGGTTTCGGGCGGCACCACCACGGGCGGTCCCACCGGTAA
Source organism: uncultured Clostridia bacterium (assembly GCA_947174175.1). GTDB lineage: Bacteria > Bacillota > Clostridia > Christensenellales > Borkfalkiaceae > Coproplasma. Next base: position 2,680 of record CAMWHW010000132.1, read on the forward strand.
CGAAGGCGAAGGCGGAGATGAAGAGGGCGGTAAAAACCCTCCCGCAACGGTTGACGGCGAAGTCAAGCTTATACCTATGCAAGGCGCAAGCGGCTTTACCGTTGCAGGTTCTGCAAAATCGCTTGCGGCAATTACCGTTGCAGGCGTCGAAATTCCCAAAAACAACGCTTTAAAGATGGACAGCTCCGCGTCGATTACGTTTACGACGACGGAAGAAATGACGCTTACGCTGTATCTTTTAAATGATAAGACGGTAAATATAGACGACGTTGCAAGCAGCACGCCTACAAAGAGCGGAGACGTTTACGTTTTAACGGTTACGTTAGCGGCGGGCTCGCACTCCGTAACCAAGGGCGGCGGAGAGAACAGTTTGTATCTTCTGGTATTAACGCCTAAATCGTAAAACAAATTACAACAACTTGCAGCCGACGGGTTTTCCGTCGGCTGTTCGTATACGGTGCACAAAATGCTGAAATTATTCGCAATAAAAAATTCGTGCTTTGACGACGACAAGACTTTTGAAAAATATCTTGCTCTCGTCGATAACGCAAGGCGCGAAAAAATTTTAAAACTTTCCGTGCGCGAAAAGCGCAGCCAGTCGCTTGCCGCGGGGGTAATAGTGACCCTCGCTCTTGAACGGCTGGGCTATGACTGCGGCGTTGAAATTTCGTACGGTGAGCACGGCAAACCGCGGCTGGTACAACCCAAAGGGTTGTTTTTCAATATTTCCCATTCGGGAGAGTGGACGGTTGCGGCGTTTTCCGACGGCGAGGTCGGGGTTGATATTCAGCAAATAAAGCCCGTCGACGCGCGGCTTGCGGACAGATTTTTTACTGCGGAGGAGAGGCACGCCATTGCGCAATCGGGCAATGCGCAGGAATTATTCTTCCGTCTGTGGACGGTAAAGGAAAGTTATTTAAAGGCGCTCGGCACGGGGCTTTCCCGTCCCTTAAATTCATTTACCGTGCGGCTTGCGGAAGGCGGCGTTCAGATAGACGACCCCACGGTTCCGCAAAAGTGGCACGCAGTGGAAGTAAGCGCGTTCAACGGTTATAATATCGCGTGCTGTACGGCGGAGCCGCAGCCCGTGCCCGAACCCGTGATTTTAACCCTTTGATTGCCTTATAT
>CAMWHW010000133.1 GCA_947174175.1 uncultured Clostridia bacterium
GGCAGCTACGGCATACAGGACGGCGGCGTGGTTCAAAGTTATTCGGGCAGCTACACCAACGTAGTCGGCTTGCCCGTGGAGCTGGTTAAAAAAATTATCGAAGAAGTACTTTTAGATGAATAGACTGGTAATTGATTTCGGTTCGTGGGTAACCAAAATAAGTATAGTGGGTTGCGGAGTAGTGCTCTCCGAAGCTACGTGCGTCGCGATTCAGAGCGACCACGAAGGTAACGTCACCATAAAGGCGTTCGGCGACACGGCGCGTGCACTTTCGGGCAAGGCGGCAAAGAATACGCGCATAGTCAACCCCGTGTGCGAAGGCGACGTGGTTCAGCCCAATCTGCTTGCCGCGCTGCTGGGACATTTCCTGGAAAAGATAGAAATAACTCCGCGCAAGGCAAAGCAGACGGAAATTATGTTCGTAGTTCCTTGCAGCGCGTCCAAAAAACTGCGCAAAAAGTATATCGAGGTCGCGCAGGAGTGCGGTATAGGCAGAGTGTACTTTACGCGCACGCCCTTTGCCGCGGTGCTCGGTCACAACGTTGCGCTTTCGGCAACCTCGCCCGTGTTCTGCGTGGACGTGGGTTACGGCAAGACCGATATTTCGGTATTCTCTCTGGACGGCATAATTTCGGGCTTCACCGTCAATCTGGGCGGCGGAAATATCGACGTGCATATAATGGATCTGCTTACCGAAAATTTCGACGTCAAGATAGGCGCGAATACTGCGGAAAAGCTTAAAAACGTGGTCGGCAGTCTGTTCGAGGACGACAACAAAATGATGGTCGTCACGGGCAGGGACGTCCGCACGGGCGAACCCGCGCAGACCGCCGTCAACTCCTCGCAGCTGGAAGACGTTATAAAACTGTACGTCGATAAAATAATAGAGTACGTGCGCGCGGTGCTTGCGGAGCTTCCCGCCGAAGTTTCGTCCGCGGTGGTGGACGGCGGCATCTATCTTTCCGGCGGACTTTCCAAGATGGACGGGTTTGCGCAGTACTTTTCAAAGGGACTGGAAATCAAGGTCAACGTGTGCGAGGAGCCCGCTCTCGCTTCCGTAATAGGCGGCTGCGCGGTGCTTTCCAGCCCTGACCTTTGTTCGGCAATCGCAACGGTCGACTGAGTGCGGACGTTTTTTGAAAGAATTTAGCGTATTCGTTTGCCAAATATAATTTAGTGCTATACAATATATAGTGTAAAATCATAGGGAGGCGTAAAGCGTTATGCTAAATAACGTATTGTTAATCGGTGGTGATTATCAGGTGAAACTACAAAACTTTATTTACGCCAGCTTTGATTTGTGCGCCCTTATTCTGGGCGTGGTCGTGCTGATAAACTACATAGTAAGTAAAAAGATACACGGCAGAACTACGCACCTATTTTTAACGCTTGCAATCTGCACGATAGTTTCCTCCGTGCTTGATTTCACGGCGGTAATTGCGCTTAGCGTAACTGGCTGTCCCGTGTGGCTGGGCAACCTGCTGGTATCAATCAACTATCTCGGTTACAATCTTACGGGCGTGGTGTTCGTGGTGTACGCAGTCGCGGTCATATACGACAACGCGCGTATTCCCAGGTGGTGCTACGCGGTGGCAAACGTTCTGTTTGCGCTTACTATCGGGGGTGTCGTCTTTGCAACCGTCTGCCTGTTTACTTACGGTTACAGAGCGGTTCCCACTAATCTTAAATACGCTTACGAGGGAATTATTTACGGCGCGCAGTTTATCGCGCTTGCGTTCTCTTTGTCAATCGGCATTTTGCAGCGCAGGAATCTGAGCAAAACCAGACAGTTTAATATCTATTTCTTCGCGCTTTTAAACATAGTCGCAATATTTATTCAGTTCTTCGTCCGCAGAATACAGCTCAGCAACTTTGCGCTTGCAATCGCGGTACTGCTAATTTACGTCACGTTGCAGCGCCCCGAGGACGAACTGGACGCAACCAGCGGCGCGTTCAACGCGCGGTCGTTCAACCGCCGCGGCAACATGCGCATTTCCGCAAACCAGCATTTCTTCCTGTTTGCAATGGAAGTCAACAATATGACGGTTATCAACTCGTCGTTCGGACTCAACGGAGGCAACCAGGTAATAAAGGAAGTTGCCGACAGATTGCGCGGACTGCTGAAAAAGGGACAATATCTCTACCGTCTGAGCGGTGTGCGCTTTGCCGTAATGTTCAATACGTATGAAGAATACGAAGCTTTCGCTTCGCGCTATTCCGGCATTTTCGAAAAACCCGTTTCGGTCGCTAATACCGAAGTGCACCTTACGGCTATTGCCTGCCTTATTGACTTCCCCGAAGTCACCAACAGACTTTCCGAGGTGGAGGACCTTATCAGGTACTACCGCAACAGCATAAACGTTTCGGAAGATATTATTATCGCCGACGCGAACGCAATCGAAAAGGCGCGCAGACGCGAGCTAGTTGATTTCGCCATTCAGAAGGCAATCAACAACAAATCTTTCGAGGTGTATTACCAGCCCATCTTCTGCGTAACCGACAATACTTTCAGCGGTTGTGAAGCGCTTATAAGACTTAAAGACGACGAACTCGGCTTTATCAGCCCCGACGAATTTATTCCCATTGCCGAACAGAACGGCAAGATAATAGAGGTGGGCAGGTTTGTAATAGAACACGTTTGCAGCTTTATCAAGAGTAAGGAGCTTGCAAAGCTGGGCATCAGATTCGTCGACATAAATCTTTCGGTCATACAGTGTATGCACCCCGAAATTATCAGCGATATAGAGAAGACGTTAAAGAAGTACGACGTGCCGCGCTCCATGGTAAACCTTGAAATTACGGAAACGGCTTCGGCGCAGTCCTACGCAATGTTGCAGACCAAGCTTAACGAGCTTCATTCCAACGGCTTCACCATTTCGCTGGACGACTTCGGCACGGGCTTTGCTTCGGTCGAATACCTTATAAACTTCCCGTTTGACGTCGTTAAACTGGATAAATCTCTCGTCTGGGCTTATATGAGCACAAAGAAGTACGAGCCGATTTTGCAGCACTATATGCCTATGCTTCACAGTCTGGGCACCAAGATAGTTGCGGAGGGCGTGGAAACCAAACAGATGGTGGACGCGCTTGTGGCTCTGGGTTGCGACTATTTGCAGGGCTATTATTATTCCAAGCCCATTCCCGAGGAGCAGTTCCTGCAATTCGTAATCAACAACGGCGACGTGAAGACGGCGTAAAACCAATTTAAAATATACTGCGGCGCGGACAAAATTTCGTCCGCGCCGTTTTCATTTACCTCATTTTAATTTACATTTAACTTTAATTTCTTTATAATATAGTCAAGATGAAACAGCCGAATAAATTCATACGCAATTTTTGCATAATAGCGCATATCGACCACGGCAAGTCAACGCTTGCCGACAGACTTATGGAGCTTACGGGGCAGGTGTCCAAAAGGGATATGGAAGAGCAGCTTCTCGACAGCATGGACATAGAGCGCGAGAGGGGCATAACCATAAAGCTTACGCCCGTAAGAATGTTTTACGATGCCGACGACGGAAACGAATACGTTTTCAACCTTATAGACACGCCGGGGCACGTCGACTTCACTTACGAAGTTTCGCGCTCTCTCGCTGCGTGCGAGGGCGCAATTTTAATAGTCGACGCGTCGCAGGGCATAGAGGCGCAGACGCTTGCAAACGTCTATCTTGCGCTTGAAAACAATCTTGAAATTCTGCCCGTCATAAACAAAATCGACCTTCCGTCCGCCCGCCCCGACGAGGCTAAGCACGAAATCGAGGACGTAATCGGGCTGGACGCTTC
>CAMWHW010000134.1 GCA_947174175.1 uncultured Clostridia bacterium
CTCTCAACATAATTAGCTAGTCTTCCTTCACCGTTAAACGTATAGGTTTCTTTACATTAAGTCTTTTTTGGAAAATCGCTATTATAGCTTCATTGATTGTTGTTGCCGTAGTGCTTGAAGAAAAATATAACACGAATATTCCTCTTTATGTATGTGCGGCAGTTGATTTTGTGGGGTTGGTTGTCACAATATGGGTAACGATAAAGAAAGATATTGCTAAATATTTTCCGAGGGGTAACAAAGACAATAGCGAAACAATCAACAACAGTAATGTTGAGGCGTTTGATAGCAAATAGCTTAATGTGTAAGTCAGCTTTTTGATTATGTTCTTGATTTTTCGGGTGGGGAGATGGTACAATAAGCAAAAAGCATGGAGGCGATGTATGAAAGAATACGGACCCGACCCGAACGAGAAATTTCCAAATAAAAATATTCCAAGCCTTTGCTATATCAAAAACGTGATAACGCGTCCGAACATAATAGTTGGCGACTATACCTATTACGACGATGACGAGGGTGCGGAAAATTTCGAAAAGCACGTAACTCACTACTATGAATTCAACGGCGACAAGCTGATAATAGGCAAGTTCTGCGCCATTGCAAAGGGTGTGGAGTTCATAATGAACGGCGCAAACCACCGCATGTGTTCGGTGACGACTTACCCGTTCAACATTATGGGGCACGGCTGGGAGAAGGCGACGCCGTCGTTGGACGAGCTGCCTTTGAAGGGTGATACCGTAGTGGGCAACGACGTCTGGATAGGTCAGAACGTGACTGTTCTTCCGGGTGTGCATATCGGCGACGGCGCGATTATCGGAGCCAATTCGGTAGTGGCAAAGGACGTTCCGCCCTATTGTGTTGCAGCGGGCAACCCCGCAGTGGTGGTGCGCAAACGTTTCGACGACCAAACTGTTGACTTTTTGTTGAAATTAAAGTGGTGGGACTGGTCTGCGGAGAAAATCTTTGCCAACCTTGAAATCTTGTGCAGCGGCGATATTTCAAAGATTAAAAAGTTAAAATGATACGCCGCAAATCGCAAAAATCGTAAGCAAGTTCCGGACGGAAAATACCGTTCGGAACTTATTTTATACAAAAATCTACCTGTATTCGACTATATTCTATTGCAAAAGCGGCGTGCGGTAAGCTAAAATGACGGTAAGAAAAACCTTTCGGGAGAGTGGTTAATGAATACTTTCGGTGATTTTTTATTTGAACTTCGCAAGGAAAAGGGTATGACTCAGGCGGAGCTTGCGGAAATGCTGGGCGTGACCAACAAGGCCGTTTCCAAATGGGAGACGGGCGAGGCTATGCCCGAGACTGGTTTGCTGTTGCCAATTGCGCGTATATTCGGCGTGACCGTGGACGAGTTGCTGGACGGTAAGCGCGCCGCCGAAAAAGAAGCAACCGCCGCCGAAAAAGAAGCGGATAATGCGGACGAAATAAGCGGACATAAATTTACGCCCGGCAACGACGCCTACCAAGACAGAACCTTGTCCGATAAAATATGCGGGGCGGTGTGTGCTGTGGTGTTTATGCTCGGAATGGCTGCGTGGATGTTCGTATATTTGCAGTTGCATACGTTGCATCCGTATTGGATAATTGCCGTTGCGAGTGCATTGTCCTGCGGAATTATAGGAATAATCTTTGATTTGTGTAGCCGTGATAAGCGTGAAAGGAAAATAAGGCGCGGCGAAAATCCGTATACGGGCGCGGCTTGCGGCATAATAATGCTCACGTGCATAATTGCGTATCTGTGCGTGGGTGCGTTTACTGGGCTGTGGCATCCAAGCTGGGTGATAGTAGTTTGCGGCGTGATAGTTTGCGCGATAACCGGCGCAATCGGCGGAATTTTTATTCACAACAAAAGGGATAAATAAGGCGACTGTACGCACCTTTTTTAAAGTTTTTTCATATTATGGTTGTATGGCAATTAAAGAATATGACAGGCGGGCGGCGGTGGCTTACGCAAGACGGTGGGCTTTTTCGCGCAACCCCAATTACTTCGATTTCAGTAACCTAGGCGGCGACTGCACTAACTTCGCTTCGCAGTGCGTGTATGCGGGCTCGGGCATAATGAACTACACGCCCGTGTTCGGGTGGTACTACATAAGTGCGGATAACCGCACGGCAAGCTGGACGGGAGTGGAATACTTCTACAACTTTCTGACGGGCAATAAAAACGGCGCGGGACCCTTTGCCGAGGAGGTCGGCGCGAACGAAATAGAAATCGGCGATATCATTCAGCTGGGCAGGGCGAACGGCGACTTTTACCACTCGCCCGTGGTGGTCGGCTTTTCGGGCGGCCAGCCGCTCATCGCCGCGCACTCCTACGACGCGTACAACCGCCCCCTGAACTCTTACAGATTCGAAGAAGTGCGCTATCTGCATATTTTAGGCGTGCGCACGGAGGAATAGTAAACCAAGCCACCCTTGACAAGAGGGTGGTTTTATGGTATAATTTGCAATATGAAAATATGTGTTTTCGGCGCGGCTAGCGCGCATATAGACGAAGTTTACGTAAAGACCGTGGAAGAGCTTGGTTATCAGATGGCTAAGCGCGGGCATTCGCTGGTGTTCGGTGCGGGCGGTACCGGCCTTATGGGTGCGGCGGCAAGAGGGGTTAAGCGTGGAGGCGGATACGTTCACGGCGTTGTGCCCTCGTTCTTTAAGGACAAGGAAATAGAGCAGCTTTTCGACGAGTGCGACAAGATGACTTATACCGACACCATGCGCGAGAGAAAGGCGATTATGGAGGACGACGCGGACGCGTTTATTATCACGCCCGGCGGCGTGGGTACGTTCGAGGAGCTGTTCGAGGTTATCACCTTAAAGCAGCTCAACCGCCACGACAAGGCGATAGTTTTTCTGGATATCGACGGCTACTACCGCAATCTGGAAGCGTTTATGCACACCGCGTGCGAGCGCAAATTTATAACGCCCAGCTGCCTCAGCCTGTACGAAATAAAGACGACCATTGACGACGTTTTGGACTATCTGGACTCGTACGTTCCCAACCCCATTCCGTTCAAAAGGACCAAGCTGGGTGAGTGATTTGTTTACCGTAACTTTCGTGTGCCTGGGCAATATCTGCCGTTCGCCGATGGCGGAGGCGGTGTTTTCACGGATAATTCAAGAGCGCGGCGTTGCGCTGTCTTTTAAAGTAAACTCGTTCGGGACTTCCGACTGCGAGGAGGACAACCCCGTGTATCCGCCCGTGCAGAAGGTGCTTAAAGAGAGGGGCTATAACTTTGCGCACAGGGCGAGAAAGATTACGCTTTCCGACGTCAAGAACGCCGACTATATACTGGTTATGGACGGTATGAATCTGACCGACCTTACACGTATGACTGGCGGCAACTATTCGGAAAAGATTTTTCTGCTCGGTTACTTTCTGCCCGAAAAGATTGATATTGACGACCCCTGGTATACGCGCGATTTCGTGCGCACTTACGACGAGATTTACCGCGCTTGCAATGCGTTTTTAGACTTTCTGATGAAGGAACACGCGCAGGCGTTCGGTTACGACCAAAGACATTGAATAGGTAAATAAATTACAATCAACAGTAATTTAGCGAGGCCATTGATGATAATGCGGAATGATGAAATTGAAATACGCAGAGCAAAACCCTCCGACATTGAAAAACTTGACTACTTGCTTTTTCAGGTACATAAAGTACACAGCGACGCACGCCCCGATTTATTTGTTGCAGGAGCAAAAAAATATACTGACGAACAGTTAAGGCAAATTCTTAAAGACGAAACTAAAC
>CAMWHW010000135.1 GCA_947174175.1 uncultured Clostridia bacterium
ATATTGTGTTGTATGTAAAATTTAGCACTATTTTTAAAAATTTTGTCGAAAAGTATTGAAATCGCTTAAATTCCGTGATAAAATCATTATGCGCCACAATTGAATACTTGTATTATCATATAAAGGTTACAACGGCATAAGTGTACCCTTCTTTTCCTTTATGTGATAAAAGTACTTATGGAATTGTGGCGCAACTATTAAGGGACATTTAAGCGGGCGTTCCTTAATAGGAGCGCTCTTTTTTATTTGCCCGCAAAGGAGTACGCTTTATGAAAATTAAACGTAAAACTTTTTGGGGAGGCATAGTAGCGGCGTTGTGCGCGTGCACCGCGCTGACTTTCGGCGCCGTCTTTTCGCCGTCGGGAACGGCTGTAAACGCAATGACGAATACGGCAATCGATTTTATAAGGATAAACGAATTGACTTTAAACGGTTACGATTCGTCTAACGGTAAAGTATTTAACGGCAACAGACTTACCGAACTTTTCAGTGCGCTTACTGGCGGAACGGGAAGCACGTTGGAGGACGTTGCCGCAACCGTTAACGGCATGCACTCAACTCCGTACGGAAGCAGCGCCGTACAGAATTATCTGCCTGAATATAAAAATGCGGCGGATTTGTATGCGATGAACGGTAATAAGAATATCGTAGTCAATTTCGGCGGTCAGGAGTGGGCGGTAACTTTCCTTACTACGGATATGAACGGCGACTTAATTGCTACGCTTTGGATGACGCAGCCGCTTAAAGACGAAACGGGCGCATTTGTTAAAAACAAATTTAGCTGGGCAAATTCCGATTACTCCATAAACTATAACTCGACGGATTTGAGTACGCCGATTTCTTCCGCTTACTCAACAAGTGCTTTGCGTGCGTTGTCTTTGAACGGTGGTAGCGCAACGGAAGCAAGCAGTTATAATACAAGTGTAACGGAAACTGCCGAAGTTAGTTTGGAAACCCGCAACGCACACCCTCTTGCAGTATTCACGCTGGACAACAGCGTGCTTTCGGGAGATAAAGCCAACAAATCATTAATAAATTATATAACTCAGCCGTATGACGTAGATTATACGTATTGTATAAGCCATCCTTGTTCGTTCGGAAACGGTACGGCTGGCTCATACTTTCTTAACGAAGCACTGACGCGCGATAGAGAAGGTACCGTAGTTACGGGTAAACTCTCGTCTGCGGTTGGTAAAACAGGCACTACTTTTTATGGTTCGAGTTCGAACGGCAACCAAGTCGGAGTATGGTGGAACCAAGGTGTTTACAACTATGCTTACAGTGCGAATAACCATTATAATGACTGGGGCAGTGATTACGTTTGGGCTCCTGCCTGTTCTGAACACGGTTCAACTACGCAAGCCAATTGGCCCGGTATGTGGGGAACGGGTACTGTAACCGGGCAGTTACAGTTTACCGATGATAGTACTAAGGCAGGTTGTTGGGTGCGTTCCGGCGACTCCAATGCTCCCAGTAATGCAAGGGCATTTGCGGCAGCGGGTACGCAAAGTTATTATCTTACGGGCACTGCAAGGGCTGTAAGACCCGCATTGCATTTGAACTTAACCAAAGCCGCGGCGTCTAAGGTAATTGAAGCGCCGCAAAATATAAACGGACTTACTTACGACGGTACGAGCAAATGGATAGATAATCTTGGCAATACTGCGCCCGCATGGCTGAATACTGCCGTATACGATAATTCGCAGTATATGACGTCCGCCATAACGTATACCGATACGAGCGGTGTAAACAAGGGCACCGTTACGAAGGAGCAGGTTAAGAATGCCGGCACTTATACGGTGACTATGACGCTTGCAAACGGTTTGCTGTGGGCGGACGGTGACGGTACGGGCACCAGACAGTTCACCATAACAATAGGCAAGGCAACGCCGAACGTAGACCCCACGTTCCCTGGCGGGCGCCCGTTCGTTACGAGCGGCTTCCCTCAACCGACAAGCTACACGGCAACGTGTAACGGCACGGACGTTGCGGGCACGTTTGATTGGATAAATCAGAACGAACTTATAGAAGTCGGAAGGTCCAAAGAATACGAGTGGACTTTCAAGCCCGAAAATAGCAATAACTATAATAACGTAACGGGTAATGCGACCTTTAACTTCCAGGAAAGGACGATAGTCAGCAGAACTTATGCGTGGAAGCCCGAATATACGACGATATATACGGCAACTACCGATGGCGAGCTGATGGATATGATTAAGCTGGAAGTAGTGTATAACGACAGCCCTACGCCCGTTATCGAAACCAATTTCGAAATTCTGGGTTCGACTTTGGTGGCAGGCTTCGGCAACAGTGAGGTAACGGTTAAATTCGGCAGCGCCATTGAAACCATGACCATTCCCGCAACTGTTGAAGTAGTGGAGGCGGCAATTGAAAATCTTACCGTAATCTTTGTGCAGAGCGGCAAAGTTATTACCGTTGAAACACCTCTTGACGAGTTAAAGAATTGCCTTACGGTTTACGTAAAGTGGAACTATACCGACGCGCAGGACGAGGTAAACAAAGCCGATTATACTTTAAGCGGAACGCTTGCTGTAAACGGTTCCAGCGTTAAGGTAGTTTACGACGGTGTTGAAAAGCCGATTACGAATATTAACGTAACCAAAGCCACCTACAATATGACGGCGGCAAATGCGGCGGCAAGCGTTGCGCAGGAGCAGGTTTATAACGAAAATGCGCAGGCGTTTGCTTTTGACGACAGCAAGTTGCCGAGCGGCGTTACGGTTGACACTATTACTTATACCAATACCGCGGATAACACTTCAAGCACGACCGCACCCACAAACGTAGGTGTATACACGGTTACTGTTTCGTTTAACCAGGTAAATATCAACGATTATAATAAGGTAGCGGATATAACTTCGCAGCTTACTATAAAGCAGGCTAAGGTGACAGGTATTTCGTTTGAACCCGCCGTTAGGCCCGAAATTACGGGTGAAACTTATACGCTTGTTGCAACCGGCGTGCCCGAGTGGGTGACCGTTGTTTACAGCGTAGAAGGACAGGAAGGCACAAGCTTTGGCGCGGCAGGTACGTATAAATTTACTGCAACCTTCACGCACGACAACCCCAACTATGAACAGCTTAAACCGATGACGGCAACGCTTACCATATCGGACAAACCGCTCGTTGAAGGTGCGGACGATATCGTGGTTGAACAGACCATATCCGCAACGTATACGGGTTCGCCAGTGGACTATTCGGCAAAGAACGTGCCCGAGGGAGTTAAAGTTTCCTACGAGATTTTAAAGGACGGTAAGCCCTTCGACGGTACGGAAATTATCGAAGTAGGCGAGTACACGATTACGGTTAAGTTCGATACGGGGGCGGCGAACGCGCCCATTGCTGACAAGCCCTGCGTAGTGACAATTTCCCAAGGCACCTACGATATGGACGGTGTGGAGCTGACGGGCGACAGAACGGTAATTTACGACGGCGATGAGCACGGACTGACTTTGTCCGGAACTCTGCCCGACGGTGTGGAGTACACTGTTAAGTATTATCTGGAAGGCGTGGAAACGACCCCGAAAGCGGTAGGTACTTACGACGTGGTTGTAAGCTTCACGAACCCTGACCCTGTCAATTACAAGGATATTGGCAATATTACGGCAACGCTGACCATAAGCGACGCGGTTGTTACCGGAATTTCGGCAGCGGTAGAGGACGGCGCGAGGTTTGATATAAACAACACGCTTGACGACGTGAAGGCAAAGCTGACCGTTACCGCGGTTTACGATAACGGCA
>CAMWHW010000136.1 GCA_947174175.1 uncultured Clostridia bacterium
ATTATCCTCAGTCTTGTCGTCGCCGCCATCGGGCTTTTCGGTCTGTTCCGGCTTTTTATTGCCGTCGTCGGTCTTGTCGTTAGGTGTGGTCTGTTCGGTCTTGTCGCCGCCGTTTCCGCCGTCACCCGTGTTATCGCCTCCGCCGCCGCATGCGGTAAACCCGAACGCGCAACTAAGCGCACACACTAAGCATAAAAGCATTGCCAAAAATTTCCTCTTCATAAAAAACCTCCAAAAATAAAAAAGCGTGCTCCATTGGGAAACACGCCGAAAAACGCATCTCTCAATGTTGCGACACATTCCCATAGCTAAGGTAGAGAGTACGTTTTTGCCATTGTACTCCCTTAGCTACGGTTATTAAAATGTGTCGCACACTTAATATAGCATATCGTTAAAAAAATTGCAAGCACTTGCAAGACGACCGCGAAGCAAATCACTACAAAACTATAAGCCCGCGGCGAAATCGCCGCGGGCTTTTATAATTTATTCGGTTAAGTTTAAACGCCTTCCTTTGCGCGCCCTTTCAAGGCAAGTCCCGCCAGCACCGCCAGGCATACGGCAATGCAAACAAGTCCGAGGGCAATCGCGGCGTTTACGAACACGGCAAGCAAAAACAGCCAGACGAGCGCCGCAATTATACCAAGCGACACTATTATAAAGCCGCTTTCGTTAGAATCGGCGATAAGCACGCCGCCCGCAATTACGAGAATAGTACTGCTCATTCCCAGCACGAGATGCACCAGACCGTTTATCTGCGTGCACATTGCGCATAACCCGATATATTGCCCGGCAATTCCAAGCAGCGCAAGAACCATCAGATTCAAACTGCTCTTGCCGCCCTTTGCAACGCGCACCGCCTCCACCGCGGAAAGCGCCGCGCAAAGAACGCCGAACAGAGCGAATACTGTCGTGTAAACCGCGCCCGCCTTTTGATAGTAGGTGTAGAAACCCAGCATCATGGAAGTCAGCAGCGAAAAGAATAAAACCGCAAGATTATAAGCGCCTTTGCCTTTGGGCATAATCACGAGTGCCGCTGCACAGGCAACCATAAGCGCCGTCCTTGCAATGAGTACCGCCGTTTCGCCGCCTTTGCCTATACCGTATATGCCAAGGTTGGCAAGCTTTGCAAAGCTTAAAGGAATAACGTATTCGAATACCGCCAGCAGACTTATTAGCACGAAAACGAAACCGCCCTTTCTGCCCCTAACGTTCAATATTCCGCCCGCCAGTCCGAAGCCGAACGCCGCGACTATATCAATCGTAAAGATAACCGCGTAGAACACGGACAGAGCGTATCCCGCTTCTCCGTGCGAAGCGGCGGCGGCAATCAGCGTCGGCACCGCTACGCTTAAACCGTATGCAAACAATCCGACCGCACTTATAAAAATAAGTACGGACGAGGCAATAAACCTTTTCATTAGTACACCTCATCATAAACACCGTTTAACGGTTTGCAGTTATAGTATAACTCAATTGAATTATCTTGTCAATACATTTAGGTTAAATTTTTAGCTCAATTCCGTTATAGAATAAACCCGACAAGGAACAAATAAATATGACTGTTTTACAGAAAATCGATCAACTGAGGCTGGAAAAAGGCTGGTCCATAAACTACCTTGCAATGGAAGCCATGCTTACCCAGTCCACGCTCAACAACCTATACAGCAGAAAAGCCGAACCAAAGGTATCCACTCTGCGCGCCATATGCAGTGCGTTCGGCATAAGCTTATCCGAATTTTTCAGACAGTGCGACGAGGAGACGGAAAGCACGCTGGACGGCGAACTGAAAGCGAAAATCGCGACTATGTCCGACGAGCAGAAACGCGCACTGCTCACCCTTCTTTCCAAATAACCACAAATAGAAAGCGCCCGCGCAAATGCGCGGGCGCTTATATTATCTATTTAATCTGACCATTTATGCTTTTCAAGCGTGCGGTCCTTCACGTCGTCGTAAAACTCGAAATACTTGCGGCGTATATCTTCCACCGTGTCGCCATCGTCGATAAGTCCCAAAAGCTCGTCAAGCTCCTCGGGCGAAAAGTCCGAAAGGCAGAACTCGCCATCAAACGCCGAAGCCAGTCTCATCAAATCCCAGTTGGAAGCTTTCACTTAAAGTTCCTCCTTTACCTTTTCGCAACGAAATTCTTGACTATGGGCAAGGTCGTAATGCCGTCAAGCATAAGCGACACGCCGAAAACTATTATATGCAACTCGCCGTATTGTTCGGGTTCGTACAGAAGCAGAAACGCCACCACGACTTCAATTATACCTTTAATTATGTAATACGCGCTGCGCATACCCCTGGATATGCGCGATATGGCGTGATTGAACGCGTGCGCGCCCTCGAACAGACCGATAACGCCCCACACTATGGGAATAAACGTGTGCGCCCACTGGTGCTCGATTATAATCATCACGCTCAGTCCCAGAACTATCAGCGAGCCCGCCGTCTTGTTGGTGTGCGTGTCGCGGTATTCCTTTTTGACTATGGCAAAAATGAACTGTGTTATAGCCACCGCCGCCATCGCGCCGCCCACTATATAGGGCAGAGCGAACTCTATTCTTTCGGGTATAGCCGCACACAGCACGCCCACGGCAAGATACAGCACGGCAAGTATATACTTGGCAACCTTTTCGGGCAGCTTAATGTACGTGCTCACCTTCCTTACGTTGGACTCAACCGAAAACCCCTCTATTATATGGTCGCCGTATGCGCCTATGTCGGAAGCCGCAAGCTCGCTGTGCGCCTCCTCGCTGTCGCTGCCGACAAGCCTTTGCTCCTCAGCGGCGTCTTCCTCAACGGCGATATTTTCTTCAACGGCAGCTTCTTCAACTTCCGTTAATTGAATTTCTTCCCTCTCTTCCTCAGCCATAAATACATTTTATCACTTATTTTGTGCGGTGTCAAGGTTGCATACCCCCTGCCGCGGGTGGTATAATATTACTGTAAGGATGGTGACGACTATGGGTGAGAGAGCGGACAGCGCGCGCGAAATGTTTCTGGAAGGCTACAACTGCTGTCAGGCGGTCGTGGGTGCGTTTGCCGATTTATACGGGTTTGACGCCGTGACCGCAATGAAGCTTGCCGAAGGTTTCGGCGGCGGACTGGGGCGTATGCGCTTAACCTGCGGCGCGGTGAACGCAATGGCTATCGTCGCGGGTATGAAGATGAGCCACGGACAGCCGGGCGATTTAAAACGCCGCGGTGAAATTTACGCGGTTATACGGCAGATGGTCGAAGAGTTCAAGGCGGAAAACGGTTCGATAATATGCGCCGAACTGCTGGGCGCGGCTCTGCCAAAGGACAATTCCGCAACCCCGGAGGAGCGCACGCCCGATTACTACGCGCGCCGCCCATGCCCCGACAAAATTTATCAGTGCGCACTGCTGATTGAAAAATATCTAGGTGAATAAAATTCAAGCCCCGCGGCGTCAACGCCGCGGGGCTTTTTATCACTCTTTATTATCCTCGTCAATGAAACCCATATCCGTCACAGGGTCAACGGGGGTATAAAAACCGCCCACGTCGAAAACTCTTCCGTCGTCAACGGGCATAGGCGCCACAACGTTGCGCACCACCGTCCTCACGGGAGCGGGCGCCTGCGCCGTCTGCACGGGCTTTTTGGTCGTGTCAATCTTGGTGGTCGTCACGGTAGTCATAACCGCGTCGGGAGGCACCTGAGCCGCCGCACCGCTATCCGCCGTTG
>CAMWHW010000137.1 GCA_947174175.1 uncultured Clostridia bacterium
CCTATATGCTGGGGGAAAACCGCGCGACCGTAAATTATTCGGACAGTCAGGCAAAGGGCGACTGCGACTATATCGCCAACGTGCTTGCTGGCGGTGACGGCCTTGTAACCGTGGAAATGCGCGGGCGGTTTAAAGTGGGCGATACTCTGGAAGTGCTTTCGCCTTCGGATAATTTCGGCAAGGCGTTCAGGGTGGAGCGCGCAAAAAACAGTGCGGGCGAGGATACGGACGACTGCAAGCTGGTGCAGGAGCACTATACGATAAACTGCCCGTATAACCTCTCCGCGGGCGACATACTTAGAAGAAGAAAATAGCTATGGACTATCAGGTTAAAAGCATTTACGGAAAAATAAAGAATAAGAGTGCGGCGGTGCGTGTGCCCGGCTCGAAGAGTATTACGGCGCGCGCGTTGCTTATTGCCGCGCTGGCTGACGGCGAAAGCACGCTTTACGGCGCGCAGCTTTCGGACGACTGCGCAACCTTTTTAAATGCCGTCAAGACGCTGGGAATCGGCGTGAGCGTGGAGGACACGACTGTTAAAGTGCGTGGCTGCGGCGGCAAGCTTCCCGTTACAAGCGGAGAGGTCTACGTTGGCAGCGCGGGCACGGCGGCAAGGTTCATAACGGCAATGCTCGCTTTCTGCGAGGGGGAGTTCAAGCTGACCTCGTCCGAACAGATGCAAAAGCGACCCCAGGCGGCGCTTATCGGCGCTCTTAAAAGTATCGGTGCGCAGTTTGAATTCCACGGAGAAGAGAATTGCTTTCCGTTCACTATTCGCGGAACACGCTCACCAAAGGACTGCGTGCGCGTGGACGTTACCAAGAGCAGTCAGTTTCTGTCCGCGCTGCTGATGGCGGGCGTGCTTGCGGACAAGCCCTTTAAAATCGCTGTCGAGGGCAACCACGGAATGGACTACGTCAATATGACGCTTGATATGATGTGGTCGTTCGGCGTAACCGTGGGGGAAGAGAACGGCACATATACCGTGTGCGGCGGCTATTCGGCTAAAAAATACGATATCGAGCCCGACGTTTCGGCGGCTTGCTATTTCTATGCGGCAAACAAAATTCTGGGCACGGATATAAAGGTTTCGGGCATTATGCCGCACACCGTGCAGGGCGATATAAAGTTTATCAACCTTATAAAAAATTTCGACGGCGGCAGGGTGGATATGTCGGCTTTTTCCGACCAGGCTTTGACCCTTGCGGCAATCGCGCCCTTCCTTTCAAGCCCTACGGAAATTACGGGCGTTGCACATATCCGAGGGCAGGAGTGCGACAGAATAAACGCAATCGTGCGCAACCTTACCGCAATGGGCGTGACTTGCGAGGAGCGGGAGGACGGCGTTAAAATTTATCCCTGCAAGGACGTTCACGGCGCGGAGATTGAAACCTTCGGTGACCACCGCGTTGCAATGGCTTTTGCGGTTGCGGGCTTGCGCGTCGACGGAATGACCATTAAAAACGCCGAGGTCTGCTCCAAGACCTTTAAAGAGTATTTTGAAGTGTTGGACGAGGTTTGCGAAACTTTGACGAAGTAAGAGAAGAGAGTAAAAGAAAACGCCGCGCGGCAACACTGCCGCGCGGCTTTCGTTTTGTTGTGATTAAGTTTGAATTATCGTATAAGCAATTAAAGGATATGCCCGCGGTGGCTCACCGCTCACATTGCGGGTCCCGTGGTACTTGCGGCATAAACCCTTGCGGCAAGCTCCTGATTGAGCGAATACAAGCCCTTTGCGTCGTGTCCGAAAAGCTCGAACTTCCTCAGCATATCCTCGGCGTTCTTTTCCTCTTCGCCCTGCTCCTTAATGAACCAGTCTAAAAACTGCATGGTCTTGAAGTCGTTGATTTTGAATGCCGCGGCGTAGATATTGTTTATAAGCGAGGTCACGTACTGCTCGTGCTCGTAGCCGTAGTGCAAGGGGTCGTCGTGCTTTTTCATTGCCTTGTCGGGCTTTGCAATTGCGTCAAAGGTCACGCGCACGCCGTTGTCTATTAAATATCTGCGCATCATCATTGCGTGGTCGCGCTCCTCCTGCGCCTGAATCTGATACCAGTGAGCAAACCCATCCAGGCCCTCGGCTTCGTAATAGTTCGCAAAGTCAAGGTAGAGGTATGCGGAATATAATTCCTTGTTTACCTGGTCGTTAATAAGCTCTGCTATTTTCTTGTCAATCATTTTTTTGCCTCCAAAAATTTGTTCGTACTTAATTATAGCCCGTTGCAAAAAAATATCAATATATTTTGCGCGATTTTATGCTTTAATTTTGTGCGCGGTATGGTATAATAATGGATATGGAAAGGATAGTGCTGCATTCCGACCTGAATAATTTTTACGCGTCCGTGGAGCGCATTTTAAACCCCGAGTTGGAAGGCAAGCCCGTAGCCGTTTGCGGCAACGAGGAGGAGCGCAGGGGTATAGTGCTTGCAAAGAGCGAGCAAGCCAAAAAAGCGGGCATAAAGACGGGCGACACCGTATGGCAGGCAAGGCGCAAATGCCCCGCCCTTATCGTCGTGCGCCCGCATTTTTCCACATATATGCAGTACTCGCGCAAGGTCAAGGCGATTTACGCGCGCTATACCGATTTGATAGAGAGCTACGGCATTGACGAGTGCTGGCTGGACGTCACCAAATCGACTAAGATTTTTCCCGAATACGACGGCGAAATGTATACGCAAGTGGACGGCGAAAAGAGGTTCTCGGACGGATATCTGCGCTTTATCGGCGATACCATACGCAACGCGGTTAAGAGCGAGCTGGGGCTTACCGTTTCGGTGGGCGTTTCCTTCAACAAGATTTATGCCAAGCTCGGTTCGGATTTAAAGAAGCCGGACGGCACTTCGGTCATATCCGTGTCCAACTACAAAAACGTAATTTTCGGACTGCCCGTGAACGAGCTTTTAATGGTGGGCGGCGCGACGGGCGCAAAGCTGTGCGCGATGGGTTACACGACGATTGGTAAGCTTGCGGAGGCGGACGACGGGCGCATATATAAGGCGCTGGGCAAGTTCGGGCAGACGCTTTTGACCTACGCGCGCGGAGAGGACGAGTCGCCCGTGCGCGCAATGGACGACGACAGAGAGCTGAAATCGATAGGCAACTCTATGACGTGTCCCAAGGACCTGACCTCATTAAACGACGTCAGGCGCACGCTGTTCGTGCTTGCGGAAAGCGTTGCGGCGCGGCTGCGCGAATCTGGGCTTGGGCTTGCGGACACCGTGCATCTGTGGGTGCGCGACAGTCAGCTGAATGGCTACCAGGTGCAGAAAAAGGTGCGCCATACCTGCCTTTGCGAGGAAATTGCCAACCACGCGTTCGAACTGTTCAATCAGAAATTTTCGCTTCCGTTTGCGGTGCGCGCGTTGGGCGTTACCGTGTCGGGGTTCGATAAGGGAGCTTCCCAGCTGACCTTTGACGAGACCGCGGGTAACTACGCCAAGCGCGAGCGCGCCGAACGCTGCGTGGACGAGATTCGCAAAAAGCACGGTTACGCCGCCGTTCAGCGCGGGATAGTGGCGGAGGACCCGACCGAAATGCATAATGATATAAAGGGCACGCACCTGATTAAACCCGCGCGCTTTGACGACGGAGGGCTTCCCGAGGAATAAGTCCGACTTATATTCGGCATAAAAACTTGTGAGAGCTTATTTGTTGACAACCGCACGATAAAAAGATATAATTTCACTATAAA
>CAMWHW010000138.1 GCA_947174175.1 uncultured Clostridia bacterium
ATATAATATAGTATGTAAAAGTATAAACGGGAGGGAAATACCGTGAAATTGAAGCATAAACTTTTAATCGTTTGCGCAACTTTGGCGTTGTGCGCGGTTCCGTTTGCCGTTGCGGGCTGTGCGGAAAACGACGATACCGCGTACGGAGAGTGGGAAACCGTAACCGCGGCTACCTGCGAAAACGAGGGCGTGCAAATGCGCGTTTCGCTTGCCGATCCTTTGGTGACGCAGACGCGCGCAATTCCCGCCAGCGGACACAGCTGGAACGACTGGGTAACCTTAACCGAACCTACCTGCCTTGTTGCGGGCGTGGAAACGCGCTCCTGCAACACCTGCGAAAACTCGGATATGCGCGCAATTCCCGCGCTCGGACATAATTGGGGCGAGTGGGAAACCGACCTTGCGGCTGACTGTTACAGCAGCGGTACGCAGTCCAGAACTTGTCTGCGCGACCAAAGCCATACCGAATTGCAAACCGTCAGCGCACTGGGGCACGACTTCGGTGACTGGGTAATAACCCGCGCGCCTACATGTACGGTTGCGGGCGTGGAAACGCGCTATTGCCGCAACTGCAATAAGCATACCGAAGTGCGTTCGGTCGAGGCGTACGGGCACGATTGGAACACCTACGTCATAACAAGGCACGCGACGTGTACGGAGGAAGGCGAAGGTATGTACATATGCGCTAACGACGCTACGCATATTATAACCTGTACTGAAAGAGCGCTCGGTCACCAGTACGGCGACTGGGTGGTTTCCGTACCCGCAACAGAAGGTGAAGAGGGCGAGGATATAAGCGTTTGCCGCCGTGATTCGTCGCATATTCAGACGCGCGCCTCTGCACCGGTTGGCAGCGAAGGGTTGTTTTACTATTTAAACTCTGAGGGTACCGAGTATGCCGTAAGGGGGGCCGTTAATTATAGGGATAGTCTTCGCGGTACCGTGTATATTCCGGCTAGGTACAATGGGTTGCCGGTAACGGAAATTAGAAGCAACGGGTTTATGGGCTTTGCTGAAATAGAACGCGTCGTGATTTTCGGAAGAAACCTGAAAACGGTCGGCAGTAGTGCGTTTGCAATGTGTAAAAAGTTACAGAGCATAGAATTTCCCGAAGGCGTTACGGAGTTTGGAGTTCATGCGTTTTTTAGCTGTTCGGCTTTAAAAAGTGTATCATTTCCCGCGTCGGCAGTATCCATTGGTGGTAAGATGGGGGTTTTCAGAGGTTGCTCTGCGCTTGAAAGTATAACTGTCGCCGAAGGCAATCCAACGTATAAAGTTGACGGCGGCTGTCTGATTGAGCGGGAGACGAACACGTTGCTTACGGGGACTGTGAACGCAGTTATTCCGCAGTACGTGACGTCAATCTATAATTATGCATTTTACAAAAAAGATATCGAGAGCGTGAATATTCCGGCAAATGTTGAAACTATAGGTACTCATGCCTTTTACGGTTGTCACAATTTAAAAGAAGTCACGATTGAAAACGGTAGTATTGCGGTTATAGGCAGTTACGCTTTTGTAGGTTGTAAAAATATAGAGAGAATAGTCATTCCCGATACGGTTACTGAAATAGGTGAATACGCATTTGGGGATTTGACGGAAGAGCAGACTATTATTGTGAAAGGCTTTGCCTCGCAGGAGGAAGCCGACGCCGCCTGGAGCAGTGAATGGCGGTGGGCTTGTAAAGCAAATATAGTTTACGAAGGCTAAGCGGAAAATCTTATAAAAAGACTGCGGAGAGGAAAAACCTCTCCGCAGTTTTGCTTTGGTGCGGATAACAGGATTTGAACCTGCACGGTTGCCCACAGGATTCTAAGTCCTGCGCGTCTGCCAGTTCCGCCATATCCGCTCGTCGCGGCAAACGCCGCTCAATTATTTTAAAATATAAGCGGGAAAAAGTCAATGCAAATCACTTTCAAAAACGCACGCGCGGTGGTATTATATTTCTATGATACATTCAATGGGTGGCGGCGTGATACGCGAATACGAAAATTTAATTTACGTTTTCGTGCAGATAGAGGACGGAATTGATAAGGGCGTCAAGCGGTGGTATATATCGCCGTTCGTTCTGATAAAGGTCGGCGACAGGGTGGAAGTGGAGTGCGGCACGAAAACGGCTTTCGCCACGGTGCTGCGCGTTGAAAACGTGACCGCGCAGACCGCTCCGTTTCCCGTCAACCGCACGCGCGAAATATTGCGCGTTGTGTTATGACTTGCGCGCGCGTCATTTCACTTGACTTAAACTACGCGCGGGTAGTATAATAACTTGCAGTATCGGTGAGTGAGGACAGAGCATGGGGCTTAAAGCTATCGGCGAATACGTCGAAAAAAGTAAAGTCACGCATATTTTAAGGCGCGCTCTTTCTTCATACTTTTTTCCTTTGGTAACGGCGTGCGTTTCCATTGCCTGCTACTACCTTGGGTGGGATATCGTTACGATTTGGTATATGTGCATATGCGGAACTGCGATTATGGTCTGCTGCAAGGACGTGACGCCCGTTATCTGCATATTGCTTTTTCTTAATATTCTGGTTTCGCTTAAACACAGCCCCGCTTATATGGGCGCGGCTTCGGATTATTTTATCCGCCCCGCAATACTCGGGCAGGAAATAGTCGCCGTCGGGTTTTTCGTCGGCTCGGTTATATTCCGCCTGGTCACGGGCATAGTCAGCCGCCGCTTCAAGCTGACGCCTATGTTTTTCGGCATGGTTGCGCTGTGCGTCGCGTTTGCGTTCAGCGGACTTTTCTCCACGCGCTATACGCCGCTCAACTTATTGTACGGTCTGGCGCTTTTCGCGACTATTCTTGGTATTTTTACTTTCGTTTGCGGCAATATTCAGATTGACGAAAAAACTTTTATAAGAATCGCTTATTATCTGGTCGCGCTGTTTGCGGCGGTAGCTCTCGAACTGCTGATTGCGTACTGTACATACGACGGACTTATAGTTGACGGCAAAGTCGTAAGGTCGGTGCTGTACTTCGGGTGGGGCACATATAATCAGATGGGTATGTTGCTCACGATTACGCTTCCCGCATGGTTTTATCTTGCGGGCAAGTATAAGTACGGGGTTGCATATCTTGCAGGCGCGATTTTTAATCTTGTTGCCTGCTATCTGTGTTTTTCACGCCAGGCAATGATTATGGGCTTGGTCGTATTCGCCGCGTGCTGCGTGTGGCTGCTTATATGGGATAAGGGCAAAAAGCGCATAATGAACGCTTCGGTTATCGCGGGCATACTGGTAGTCGCCGCTATTATTTTGGGCGTTATGCACAAGAACGTAGCCTATTTCTTTTCGTCGTTCTGGGACAGCCTGGAAACGGGCAGCGGCAGAATAGCGCTTTGGAAGGACGGACTGAGAAATTTCCTCAGCAAACCGGTTTTCGGCGTAGGCTTTTACAATCCCGCGGCGGCGCCCGGCGACGTCGGATATTTCGGCAATAACCTTTCCTATTCCATACCGCGTATGTGCCACAACACGGTGTTCCAGATAGTCAGTGCGTGCGGTCTTGCAGGACTTATTACATACGTTATTCACAGAACGCAGACGGTCATTTCATTTATAAATAACGTTACGCACGAAAGGACTTTTATTGCAATGACGCTGTGCGCGCTGTTGCTC
>CAMWHW010000139.1 GCA_947174175.1 uncultured Clostridia bacterium
GTTTAAGGGCGTGGATACTCCGCCCCTTGCGATAAGCGTTTTAAAAGGCAGCGTGTTCTTCTTCTGCGACGTGGTGCGCGCAATGCAGACGCCCGTTCAGCTCGATTTTATGACCGTTTCTTCCTACGGCAGTTCAACGGAAAGCTCCGGTATGCCCAAAATAGTTATGGACCTTGCCGCTTCCGTGCAAGGGCGTGACGTCATTTTGGTGGAGGATATCGTCGATTCGGGGCACACGCTCGTCAGAATGAAAGACCTGATTTTGGGGCGCGGCGCAAAGTCGTTTACGGTGGTTACGCTGTTCGATAAGCCCTCGCGCAGAAAGGTGCCCGTCAAAGCCGACTATTCCTGCTTCGAGGTGGGTGACGAATTTATTGTGGGTTACGGTCTGGACTACGCCCAGCAGTACCGCAGCCTGCCCTATATAGGCGTGTTGAAACGCGAAATTTACGAAAAGAAAAACTGACGGAGAAGGATATGAAAGAGACTAAGGAAAAGGTGGGAAGGCTGGACGCGTTTTTCGGTATTACGAAGAGCGGTTCTTCGATTAAGACCGAAATAATAGCGGGTATAACCACGTTTATGGCAATGGTCTACGCGCTGCTGGTAGTGCCCAAAATGTACGGCGATTCGGTGCCGTTCGGCGCGGTATATATCGCAACGGCGCTGGGCGCGATAGTGGGTACGATGCTAATGGCGCTGCTTGCAAGAATGCCCCTTGCGCAGGCTTCGGGGCTGGGCGCTACGGCTTACGTCACCGGCACGCTTATAGGCGCGGGCACGGGACTTACTTACGCAAACGCAATGATATTCATTCTGCTTGACGGAATAATATTCATATTACTCACGGCAACGGGACTGAGAAAGAAAATTCTTTTGGCAATTCCCGACGAAGTGAAAATTTCCATACCCGTGGGTATAGGAATGTTTATCGCCTTTATAGGCTTTAAAAACGCGGGGCTGGTAAAGCTTTCGGAAGGCTCCATAGGCTTTGCTTCGTTCAACGTGTTAAGCGGCAATCTCAATTATCTGGGCGCTATGTCGGCGGCGCTTACGCTTGTCGGCGTTATTGCAATTGCCGTGCTGTGCGCAAAAAAGGTCAACGGCGGCATACTGTGGGGTATGCTGGGCACGACCGCGCTGTATTTCGTATTTGCGGGGCTGGGCTGCGCCTGGAAGGACGCCGACTGTCTTGCTCTGTTTAAAAACTTTTCGGTTGCAAATCCGTTTACGGCGTTCGGCGACTGGGGTAAAAATTCGGTCGGTCAGGTGTTTGCCAACGGCTTTGACTTTTCGGGATATCTTGCAAAGGAAGGCAACAACGGCGGCACGCTTGCCGTGCTCATTCTCACTTCGGCGCTGTCGCTGTGTATGATCGATATGTTCGATACTCTCGGCACGCTTTACGGGGCGTGTTCCAAGGGCGGACTGGTGGAAGAGGACGGAACGCCTATGCGCCTTAACAAGTGTATGCTTTCCGACGCGGTTGCAACCTGCGCGGGCTCGTTGTTCGGGGCGACCACGGTTACGACTTACGTCGAAGCTTCTTCGGGCGTAGCAGCAGGCGGAAGAACGGGCTTTGCGGCGATAGTCACCGCGCTGTGCTTCCTGGTTGCGACTTTCCTAAGTCCCGTGGCGCAGATTATACCGGACTGCGCAACAGCCGCGGCACTCATCTGGGTGGGCGTGCTAATGATGTCGTCGGTTAAGAATATCGACTGGGCGCAGCCTGCAAACGCGTTGCCCGCCTTTCTTACGATTGCCGTAATGGCGTTCGGCTTCTCGATATCTTTCGGTATAGGAATAGGTCTTATTTCCTGCGTGATTATAAAGATTTGCACGGGCAAAATCAAACAGATTTCTGTGGTGACGTGGGTTATCGCCGTATTGTTCCTGGCGCTGTTCCTGCTTACAAACTGAGTGCTTAAAAATAATAACGGTTCGGCAATTATGCCGAACCGTTTTTTGGTTTTAAGGTGGTTGATACGTATCCTTATATTATACGTTCGTTTTCGTTACGGATTTCAAGCTTATCGTTATGTGGCATATGCCGAACAATACGGCGAAAACCATAAGCGGAATATACGCCAGCATTACGCCGCTGAAAAGGAAAATGCAGGTTGGAAGAATTGAAAGCGACAGCGCTTTTAACTTGTCGTTTCTGTTCCAGCATATTATCCAGAATATAATATAGGCAAGGCACAACGCGCCGTTTACCGAAAGGTATACGGTAAGCGCGTGACCGAACCAGAAATTGAAATAGGCATAGGGGATATTGAATATCATCAGCACGAAGCAGGCGTATCTGCCTATTTGCTCGGCTATATTCAGCCCCTTGTTTTTATATGTGTTTTCAAAACTTCCCCTGCGTTTGACGGCGTATATTATATTGGGAATCATAATAACCGCCATAATCGCAATTCCGTAATAATTGAACCAGTCCATTATAAATCTATCGTTTCCACTTTAAAGTCACAGTAATATTCCGCGGCCTTGCACTTGAATTTCAGCACGCAATAGTCGGGGTCGGTCACGCCCTGTTTATAAAACAGCTTGTCGCCGATGCGCCAAATTTCGTCCTTCGTTTTCTGGTCGGTGCAAACTTCCATTTCGCCGGTAATGGCAACGCCCTGATACTTGAACCTTCCGCGTTTGTAAAAGTATACGCACGCCTTTTGGTTTGCGGTGTACTGCTTGACCTTGTTGGAGGAGGTGTTGGTGGAAAAATAAATTTCGTCGTTTTCTATTTTTCGGGGCGCCAGCATTGCGCGTATAACGGGATAGCCCTGTTCGTTGACGGATGCTATAAACGCCGTCTTTTGTTCGGCTATAAATTCAAATATCTGTGCTTTATCCATTTTCGTGTTTCCTTTCGTTCGTGTTGCTTACATTATAGCACGAACGCAGAAATTCTTCAATCGTTATGCTTGACTTTTTTTACGCAGTTTCGTACAATGATTAAAACTGAACAGATGAGCAGGCGTCACCGGGTGCTTGCAAATGCTAACGGCATTTTACTTATATCGTCAGGTCTTGGAAGATATAAGCAAAGTGCCGTTTTTTTGAGGCGTCATGAAAAAGTTTTTAAAAAGTATTACTCTTTTGGAGTGGCTTATTTGGAGCGTAAGCGTAATAACGATAATCGTATGTTTTTTCGTTTTCGGGAACACGCAATATCTGTATCTGGTCGGCTCGCTGATAGGCGCAACCGCGTTGATATTCGTTTCTAAGGGCAACCCTCTCGGACAGATTCTTACGATAGTATTCAGCGTGTTTTACGGCATTATATCCTTTTCGTTTGCATACTACGGCGAGATGATAACCTATCTGGGAATGAGCGCGCCCATGGCGTTGTGGGCTTTGATATCGTGGTTGAAAAACCCCTATAAGGGAAACGTAAGCGAGGTCAAAGTAAATTCGCTTTCGCGCAGGGAGTGGTGCCTGTTCCTGACCGTGGCGGTGGCTATAACCGTTGCGTTTTTCTTCGTGTTGCGGGCGCTTAATACGGCTAACCTGATTATAAGTACAATTTCGGTATTCACTTCGTTTTTGGCGGCGTATCTTACTGCGAGAAGAAACCGATTTTACGCGGTATGTTACG
>CAMWHW010000140.1 GCA_947174175.1 uncultured Clostridia bacterium
GAACAGAATAACGTCGCCGTCCTTAACGACGTATTCCTTGCCTTCGCTACGCACCTTACCTTTTTCACGCGCGCCCACAAGTCCGCCGCATTCCAGAAGGGTGGCGTAGTCCACGACTTCGGCTCTAATAAAGCCCTTCTCGAAATCGCTGTGAATAACGCCTGCCGCCTGCGGAGCCTTGGTCCCGTTTACGATGGTCCAGGCTCTGGTTTCCTTTTCGCCCGCGGTGAGGTAGGAAATAAGTCCCAAAAGGGAGTAGCTCTTTTTTATAAGGCGGTTGAGTCCGCTCTCGCTGAGTCCTAGTTCTTCCAAAAATACCGCGCACTCTTCGGGCTCCATCTGCGAAAGCTCTTCCTCGGTCTTTGCGCATATGACCATAACTTCACTGTTTTCACCCTTCGCATATTCCTTGACCTTAACGACGAAGGGTATCTCGTCCTCTGGCTTGCCCATATCGAATTCGGAAATGTTCGCGGCGTAGATAACGGGCTTTGCGGTAAGAAGGAACAGGTTGTCCATAAACTGCTTTTCGCTCTCGTCGCACGTAAAAAGACGGGCGGGCTTTTCTTCGGAAAGGAACTTTTCCAGCCTTTCCAAAAGCGCGTATTCCGCGGCGGCTTCCTTATTGGCGCCGCCCTTGGCGGTGTTGCGTATCCTGTCCTGGCGCTTGTTCACCGCCTCAATGTCCGCAAGAATAAGTTCCAGGGTGATGGTGGTAATGTCCGCAACGGGGTCCACGGCGTTACTTACGTGCGTAATGTTCTCGTCCTCGAAACAGCGCACCACGTGAACTATGGCGTCGCACTCTCTTATGTGCGATAAAAATTTATTGCCCAGACCTTCGCCGCGCGAAGCGCCTTTAACCAGTCCCGCAATATCCACGAACTCCACGATAGCGGGTGTGACTTTCTTGCTCTGATAGAGTGCGGCAAGCTTGTCAAGTCTTTCGTCGGGCACGGCAACCACGCCAACGTTTGGCTCTATCGTGCAGAAGGGATAGTTAGCGGCTTCCGCGCCTGCGTGTGTAATTGCGTTGAACAGTGTCGATTTGCCCACGTTGGGCAGACCTACTACGCCTAATTTCATAGTAATAATTCCTTACGTCGTTTATTTATCCCATTATAATATAAACGCCAAAAAATTCAAAACGCTTTGCACTAAAAGTTGCCAAAATTTTACGCGTGTGATAAAATGTAGCAAAACGAAAAGGTGCTTTATGGATTACAAAAAATATATTGCGGAAAAAATCAAGGTTGCCGGCGTTTCGGCAGACGAAATAGCGGAGGCGATAGCAATTCCCCCCAACACCGAAATGGGCGACTACGCTCTGCCATGTTTCAAATTTTCGAAAGTTTTACGCCAGTCACCCGTTGCAATCGCGCAAAATCTTGCTCAAAGTATAGGAACGGACGACGTCATTGCGGAGGTTACCGCGCTCAACGGTTACCTCAATTTCAAGCTCAATAAGACTGGACTTGCCGAAGCTACGCTTGACCGTATCGAAAGCGAGGGCGCAAAATACGGCTCTTCCGATATCGGTTCCGGCAAGACGGTGTGCATAGACTATTCTTCCGTAAACATTGCAAAGCCCTTCCATATCGGGCACCTTTCCACGACGGTCATAGGCGGCGCACTTTACAAAATATATAACTTCCTCGGCTATAAAGTGGTTGGTATAAACCACCTCGGTGACTACGGCACGCAGTTCGGCAAGCTCATCTGCGCATACAAGCACTGGGGCAAGAGGGCGGAAGTCGAAAAGGGCGGAATACACGCCGTAAACGATTTGTACGTGCGCTTCAACAGCGAAGCGACCGAGGAAATGGAGGCGGAAGCAAGGGAATATTTCCGCCTTATCGAGAGCGGCGACAAAGAGGCAAACGAAATTTTCGAATGGTTCAAGTCGCTCACGCTTGCATACGTAAACAAGATTTACGAGCGTTTGGGCGTTAAATTCGACAGCTATAACGGCGAGCGCTTCTATTCGGATAAAATGCAGCCCGTAATAGACGAGCTTAAAGAAAAGGGACTTTTGAAGGTCAGCGAGGGGGCAAGCATAGTCGACCTTGAACCCTACTCGATGCCGCCCTGCCTGATTCTGCGTTCGGACGGTGCGTCGCTGTATGCCACCCGCGATCTTGCGGCGGCATATTACCGCAAGAACACGTACGATTTTTATAAGTGTCTGTACGTGGTTGCGTATCAGCAGAATTTACATTTCAAGCAGATTTTTAAAGTGCTTGAATTGCTCGGCAAGGACTGGGCAAAGGATATGGTGCACGTCGCCTACGGAATGGTTTCGCTCGAGGACGGCGCAATGTCCACCCGCAAGGGCAAGGTCGTATGGCTGGAAGACGTCATAAACAAGTGCGTAGAAAAGGCTTACAAGGTGATCGAGGACAAAAATCCCGACCTTGAAAACAAGCGAGATATTGCCGAAAAGGTGGGCGTCGGTTCCGTAATTTTCGGAGCGCTTTATAACAACAAAATCAAGGATATAGTTTTCTCATACGACAAGGTACTTAGCTTCGACGGCGAAACGGGAGTGTATTGCCAGTATACCTGCGCGCGCGCCAATTCGGTTCTGCAAAAGGCAAAGGGTATGCAGTTTAAAACGCGCAAGCCTGCCGAACTTTTGCCGCAGGAATACGAAGTTGTCAAGTGCCTTGCCTCGTTCCCCGAAACGGTTAAGGACGCGGCGGAAAAGTATGAGCCGAGCTATATAGCGCGCTACGCCGTAGACCTTTCGCAAAAATTCAATAAGTTCTATTTCGACTGCAAAATTCTTACGGCCGAAGAGGAGAGCAGAGGTTTCCGCGTAAGACTGACGGAAGCGACTTTGCAGACCTTGCAGAACGCCCTTTCACTGCTTGGTATAGGCGTGCCCGATAAAATGTAATATGTATAAAGCGGTTATTTTCGATCTGGACGGCACGCTGCTGGACAGCTTAAACGATATATTAGCCGTTCTCAACCGTACGCTTGACAAGTTCGGTTTGCCGCAGATAACGCGCGGGCAGGCGCAATCGTATATCGGAAACGGCGCAAGGGAACTCGTCCGTCTTGCGATAGGTAATGAAAACGCGGACAGGTTGGACGAAATTCTTGCTTACTATAAGTCGGAATATGCTAAAAGCGATAATAAACTTGCAAGTCTTTACGAGGGCGAGGAAGAAGTACTTTACGCATTGAAGGAAAGGGGCGTTAAGATTGCAATCTTAACAAATAAGCCGCACGCCGCCGCAATGAGGGCGAACGGGATTTTCTTTGAAAAGTTCGGCTTCGATTTGATTTTGGGGCAGACGGACGGCATAGCGTTGAAGCCCGCGTCCGATGCGGTTTATAAGATTATTGATGAGTTGCGGGTTAAAAGGGAAGAGTGTTTGTTCGTAGGCGACGGAGAAACGGACGTTGCAACTGCGAAAAATGCGGGAATGGACTGCGTTTCCGTGCTGTGGGGATACCGCACCGAAGAACAGCTTAAAGCGGCTGGCGCATCCGTGTTTGCCGAACATTTTGCTCAGCTTGAAAAAATAATTTTGAGTTTACCTTTCGTCTAAAATTTTTCCATTATAAAATTTATATTCCATA
>CAMWHW010000141.1 GCA_947174175.1 uncultured Clostridia bacterium
ATTCTGGGGAATATCTTTAAGTTATAAACTGTTAAAAGCTTTTTGCCGAACTCGGCGCAGTCGTCCTTGTACATTCCGTCCATTTTTCTTTTACCTCTTTATTTTTTTCAGACCGTCTTTTTGAGATAGTCTATTATAAAGCCCTGAATATCGCCGTCCATAACCGCCTGTATGTTGGAGTTTTCGTACCCCGTGCGGTGGTCCTTGGCAAGCGTGTACGGGCAGAAAACGTAGGAGCGTATCTGGCTGCCCCACTCGATTTTTTTGATTTCGCCCTTGATTTCCGCGTCCGCCGCTTCCCTTTCGGCAATCTGCCTTTCGATAAGCTTTGCGCGCAGATACTGGAACGCCATTTCCTTGTTTTGGAGCTGGCTTCTCTCGTTCTGGCAGGTGACCACTATGCCCGTGGGGAAATGGGTTATTCTTATCGCGGTTTCGGTCTTGTTGACCTTCTGTCCGCCCGCGCCCGACGAACGGTAGACGTCTATTCTTATGTCCTCGTCGCGTATTTCGACTTCGCCCGCGTCGTCGACTTCGGGCATAACTTCCAGCGAAGCAAAGGAAGTGTGGCGCCTTTTATTGCTGTCGAAAGGCGAGATGCGCACCAGTCTGTGCACGCCCTTTTCCGCCTTTAAAAAGCCGTAGGCGTTTTCACCCTCTACGCGGAAAGAAACGGACTTTATACCAGCCTCGTCGCCGTTTTCAAGGTCAAGTTCGGTAACCTTGAAGCCTACCTTTTCGCAATAGCGCTGATACATTCTGTAAAGCATCTGCGTCCAGTCGCACGCTTCCGTGCCGCCCGCGCCCGAGTGCAGGTTTAACATTGCGTTGTTCGCGTCGTACTTGCCCTTTAAAAGCGCGCGTATGCGCATATCCTCAATGTCGTTTTCCGCAACCGAAATCATTTCGTCCAGTTCGGGAATAAGGCTTTCGTCGTCCGCCTCCTCAATTAGGTCGATAAACGCAAGCGCTTCCTCTATCGCCGTTTTGCCCTTCTGGTAGGCGGCAATTTTGTTTTCGATGGAAGATATTTCGCGCCCGACGGTCTTGGACTTTTCCAAATCCTGCCATACTTCCGGCTTTTCCTGCTCCGCCTTAAAATACGCAAGCTTTTCGTCCAGATTGTCTATATCCAGTGCGTATTTGGCTTCCGCAAGCGTTTCGGAAAGCGCTTTCAATCTTAATCTGTAATCGTCTGCTTTAAACATAAATTAACCTTTTTTCGGTCTATGAATCTGAGTTCCCTCGGGTACGAAGTTGCCCTTGTCGTCCACGGGCTTAGGTGCCGCGGGAGCCGCCTGCTGTACCGGTCTTACGGGAGCGGGTGCGGGTGCTGGTCTGCCCTGGGGCATTGCGGGCACCCTTACTATTCTGCCCTTCAAAAGACGGGTGATGGTCGTCGTCTGTATACGCGAAATCATTTCGTCGAACATTTCGTGACCCTCTTCCTTGTAGGCGATTACGGGGTCCTGCTGTGCGTAGCCGCGCAGACCTATGCCCTTGCGGAGCTGGTCCATTGCGTCGATATGGTCTATCCAGTATCTGTCTACGGCGCGCAGAAGCTCGTCGCGCTCTATCTGATGGAAGTCAACCTGACCGTTGGTGTCTCTTGCGATATTTTCGATTTTAAGCTCGTACGACTTGGTGACTTCCTTGCAGATCTTGTTGATTGCCGCTTCGTAGTCCCAGCGCGCAAGCATTTCCTTGGTTATCTCGAACTCGCACTCGTCGGGGTATACTTTCTGCTTCAACGCCTCGTTGAGCGCGACCTCGTCCCACTGCTCGGGCATAACGTCCGTGTTAACGCTGTCGTTGACGACGCTTTCAACGTAGTCGGGGATATATTTCAAAATCTGCTCGTGAACGTCGCCGCCGCGCAGCACGTTCAGCCTTTCTGCGTAGATAAGCTTACGCTGTTCGTTCATAACCTCGTCGTATTGCAGCGTGTGCTTACGCATACCGAAGTTTCTGCCCTCTATCGCCCTCTGCGCGTTCTCGATGGAGCGCGAAAGCATTTTCGATTGCAGGCACTCGTCCTCGTCCATAAGCGTGGAATAGATGCCCTTTAATCTTTCGCCGCCGAACCTCTTTGCAAGGTCGTCTTCAAGCGAGATAAAGAACACGGATGCGCCCACGTCGCCCTGTCTGCCCGCACGGCCGCGAAGCTGGTTGTCGATACGGCGCGACTCGTGGCGCTCGGTACCTAAAATGCAAAGACCGCCCGCCTCGATAACCTTTTCCTTTTCGGCATCGGTTTCGGCTTTATACATAGAATACAGCTCGGCGTAACGCGCGCGCGCCGTCTTCTCTTCCTCGGTAAATTCTCTGTCCGCGTAGGAGATTGCGACCTCTATCATATCGTGGTCGTACCCTTCCTCGCGCATACGCTTCTTGGCAAGGTATTCGGGGTTGCCGCCCAGCAGAATATCCGTACCGCGGCCCGCCATGTTGGTTGCAATGGTTACCGCGCCGTAACGCCCCGCCTGAGCGACTATTTCCGCCTCGCGCTCGTGATTCTTCGCGTTAAGGATATTGTGTTTGATTCCGTTTCTTCTTAAAAGTCTGGAAATTTCCTCCGACTTGTCGACGGTTACCGTACCGATAAGCACGGGCTGACCGACTTCGTGGCGCTTGGAAACTTCCTCTACGATAGCCTTTTTCTTGCTTTCAACGGTTGCAAAGATTGCGTCGGGCTCGTCCTCCCTCTGAATAGGTCTGTTGGTGGGGATGACGACTACGTCAAGCGAATATATGGTGCGGAATTCCGCTTCCTCGGTCTTGGCGGTACCCGTCATGCCCGAAAGCTTTTTGTAAAGTCTGAAATAGTTCTGGAAGGTTACGGTTGCGTGAGTCTTGTTCTCCTCGCGCACCTTTACGTGCTCCTTCGCCTCGATTGCCTGGTGCAGTCCGTCCGAATAGCGCCTGCCCACCATAAGACGGCCCGTGAACTCGTCGACTATCATAATTTCGCCGTCCTGCGTGACGATATAGCTCTCGTCGCGGGCAAACAGCTCGTGCGCCTTCAACGCCTGCTGAATGTGGTGGTTGAGGTCGGCGTTTTCGATATCGCCAAGGTTTTTGATATTGAAAAATCTTTCCGCCTTGGCCGCGCCCAGCTCGGTAATGGTGACAGACTTGTCCTGACGGTCTATGATATAGTCCCACGTTTCCATATCCTTGCGGATAGCTTCGAGCTTGCGGTTAATCTCTTCCTCTTCCTCGGTGAGCTGCTGATTCTTCTTCTTTTTGACGGGCGCCTTGTTTTCGGCTTCCTTCTTGTCGTCGTCGAAACCGCCGTGCAGGGTGCGCACGAATCTGTCAACATCCTCGTAAAGTCTGCTGCTCTCGCCGCCCTTGCCCGAAATGATGAGGGGCGTTCTCGCCTCGTCGATTAATATGGAGTCGACCTCGTCGATTATGCAGTAGTTAAGCTCGCGCTGCACCATTGCGGGTATGGAAGTTTTAAGGTTGTCGCGCAGGTAGTCGAAACCCAGCTCGTTGTTGGTGGCGTACAGTATGTCGCAGTTGTACGCCTTTTTCTTTTCGTCGTCGTCCATACCGGGAACGACTACGCCGACGGTGAGGCC
>CAMWHW010000142.1 GCA_947174175.1 uncultured Clostridia bacterium
GCATTTTTGTCTGCATCAGCCAGTCGCGGATTTCTTCCGCGCTCTTTCCGTCCTCAATCATGGCAAGCGCGTCCATAACGCTTCTGCGCATGGTTATAGAAATTCTCTGGTTATCGATTACGTAAACCTTTCCCGCATACTCGGTCTCCGCAAGGTGCGAAAGGGTATGGCAGGTTTCGGAAAGACCGCTCGACATGGGTATATGTATAATCTTGTCGTAGTCCTTCAAAATTTTGTTCCAGAGTTCGCCAACGTCAAACGCGCTGGGCTGGGAGGTGGAAACCTGTGAGTCGGATTTCAGCTTTTCGTAAAACTGTTCCTGCGTCAGGGTCAGATCCTCGAAATACTGCTCACCGTCGATTAAGACGGGCATAGGCACGACGAAGATACCAAGTTCTTTCGCCTCTTTCTGGGTGATACCGCTGTTGCTGTCGGTAACGATTGCTGTTTTCATAAGTGGTCCCTCTTATTAACTAAAAACTATGCGCCTATTATAACAATAAACCGTTGACAAGTCAACCGTTTTGCGGCGGGTGATTAAATCTCCGCAATTGCCTCAATTTCAACAAGGCAGCCCTTTGGAATGTCCTTTACCGCAACGCAGCTTCTCGCGGGGGAGGAGGTAAAGTATTTTGCGTAGACAGCGTTAAACGCCGCAAAGTCCTTTATGTCCGCAAGGAAGCAGACCGTTTTAACGACTTTGTCAATCGAGGAGCCCGCGGCTTCCAGAAGAGCCTTTACGTTTTTGCACGACTGTTCGGTCTGACCCGCAATGTCGTTTGCCTCGACTATGCCCGTGGCGGGGTTGACGGGAATCTGTCCGCTGGTGAACACCAGACCGCCGACTATTTTTGCCTGTGAATAAGGTCCTATCGCCGCAGGGGCTTTATCAGTTGATACGGTTTTCATATAAAATTTACCTCCAAATCAGTTTATAACTTTAAAGCCGCCCGCTTTCAGACTGTCTTTAATGAGTTTTATATGCTCGAAATCGCGCGTTTCAATCTGCAATTTCAGATAGCAGCCGTTAATAGCGGAGCCTTCGTTTGTCCTTTCGTGCAGAACGGCGGTAACGTTTCCGCCGCAGTTTGCAACTATTTCGGAAACGCCAACCAGCTGTCCGGGTTTATCCGTCAGCTCCAAAGTGAGCGAACACTGTCTGCCGCTCATTAAAAGTCCGCGACTGATAACGCGCGAAAGAATAGTAACGTCAATGTTGCCGCCCGAAATGAGGCAGACGACTTTTTTGCCCTTGGAGTTGGGGATTTTATTGAACATAACGGCGGCAAGAGCAACCGCACCCGCGCCCTCGGCAATCATTTTCTGCTTTTCGATAAGCGTTAAAATAGCGGCGGAAACCTGATCGTCGTTTACGGTAACCACTCCGTCGACATATTTGGAACATATATTGAACGTAAGGTGACCCGGTTCTTTGACCGCAATGCCGTCGGCAACGGTGGAGACGGAGGGCAGAGTTTCTATTTTATGGTGTTCGAGCGAGTTTGCCATACTGGGCGCACCGGTCGACTGCACGCCGTAAACGCGTACCTTGCTGTTGAGCGACTTGACGGCGTAAGCCACGCCCGAAACAAGTCCGCCGCCGCCCACGGGTACGACTACTATATCGGCGTCCTTGACCTGGTCCATAATTTCAAGCCCGATCGTGCCTTGCCCGGCAATGACGTCCTCGTCGTCGAAAGGATGGATAAAGGTGTAGCCGTTCTTTTCGTGCAGTTCTTCGGCTCTGTTGTGGGCGTCGTCGTAGACCCCCGGCACCAGAACGACTTCCGCGCCGTAACTTCTGGTTGCTTCAACCTTGGATATGGGCGCGCCGTCCGGCATACATATAATCGATTTTATACCGAACTTTTTGGAAGCAAGCGCAACACCCTGCGCGTGGTTGCCCGCCGAGCACGCAATTACGCCGCGCGCCTTTTCTTCGTCTGTCAGTTGGGCAATTTTATAGTAAGCGCCGCGCACTTTAAACGAGCCGGTAATCTGCAAGTTTTCACATTTCAGATACAGGCTGCATCCGCTGATGTTGGAAATGGTGGGGGAGTAGATAACGTCCGTCTGTCTTATGGCTTCCTTCAAAACGTAGTGCGCGTGGTACACTTTATCGAGTGTTAACATTGTAAATCCGCCTTTTGCGTGTTATTCTTAAATTATACGGCTAAACGCATAAAATGTCAATAATATAGGTGCATTTTGTATAAATATTCAATCGTGGGCGCGCTTGAAATTTGTGCGCAAAAATTTTTGCCGTAACGCACGCAAAATTGCTTGAAATTTAATTTTAATTGTTATAAACTGTAATAGCTGTTGCAGAGGTGGCAGAGTGGTCGAATGCGCACGACTCGAAATCGTGTTACGTAGGAATACGTACGGAGGTTCGAATCCTCTCCTCTGCGCCAATAAAACGGACTGGCAATTTGCCCGTCCGTTTTATTTTGTATAAAATGTAAAAATTTTTCGTTTTATATCACCGTTTTTTCACAATTGTATTTTATAATAATGTGAAATACCGTTGTTTGACATTACGGGAAAAATTTAGTATAATATGAATTTGTAACGGCTATCTTAATCTGAGGTGAAGAATGATAAAAACTTTGCTGAAAAGCGTAAGGGAATACAAAACCGCTTCCATATTGACGCCTATTTTAATGGTGGGCGAGGCGGTAATGGAAATTATTATCCCTTTTTTAATGACGTATATCGTCGGCGAGCTTGAAAGAGTGGCAAAAGTCGGCGGTTCGGTCAACGTAAAAACTATTGCAATTTGTTCGTCTATCATGGTGCTTTGCGCTATATTCGCCCTTCTGTGCGGTGCGTTCGGCAGTAAGCTTGCTTCCAAAGCTTCGTGCGGTTTCGCGCACAATTTAAGGGAGGATATGTACAACAATCTGCAAACCTATTCGTTTGCGAATATCGACAACTACTCCACGGCAAGCCTTATCACGCGTATAACGACCGACGTTTCCAACGTGCAGATGGCGTATCAGATGTGCATAAGAATGTTGGTGCGCGCGCCTATTCTGTTCATATCGTCAATCGTTATGACCATTATAATCGAGCCCACAATGGCGCTCATTTTCGGCTGCGCCGCGGTGCTTTTGGGTATCGTCGTCGCGGTATGTATGTTCAAGGTAGTGCCTTACTTCCGCACGATGTTCAAAAAGTACGATAAACTGAACGCCGTCGTGCAGGAAGATTTAACTGCTATCCGCGTCGTGAAGTCGTACGTAAGAGAGGCGCGCGAAATTGCTAAAATGGAAAAGGCCTCTGGCGACCTTTATAAGTATGCCGTAAAAGCAGAACGCATACTGACCATAATGATGCCGAGTACGTTCATCGTAATGTTTATGGTTAACATAGTCATTTTGACCGTAGGTTCGAATATGTACGTCGGCAATATTGCGGGCAACGTCAGCCCTTCGCAGATTCAGACGCTCATTCAGTATTCCGCGCAGATTCTGTCGGGAGTAATGATGGTTGCAATGTGCCTGAACTTCATTTCACTTTCAAAGGGCTCTGCCGACCGTATCTGCGAAGTCTTAAAC
This sequence comes from uncultured Clostridia bacterium, assembly GCA_947174175.1. Lineage (GTDB taxonomy): Bacteria > Bacillota > Clostridia > Christensenellales > Borkfalkiaceae > Coproplasma. The sequence goes on from CAMWHW010000142.1 coordinate 3,561, forward strand.
GAAAAGACGACCCTTCC
>CAMWHW010000143.1 GCA_947174175.1 uncultured Clostridia bacterium
GTTTACACGGCGGGCTCCATGCTCGTTATGTGGCTGGGTGAAAGAATAACCGAGTACGGGATTTCCAACGGTATTTCGCTGATAATCTTCATCGGTATCGTTTCCACGGCGGGCGAACAGCTGGTTGTCAAGTTCACGGCGGCGTTCACCGGCACTCCCTCGGTTCTGTGGGAAGTTGCGGGCTTCGTCGTTCTGACGGTTATCGAGTTCGCGGCAATCTGCGCGGTCGACCTTTCCGAAAGGAAAATACCCGTGCAGTACGCAAAGCAGGTCAAGGGCAGAAGAATGTACGGCGGTCAGTCGTCGGTAATTCCCATGCGCATATCCGGTTCGGGCGTTATGCCCCTTATCTTCGCGTTTGCGATTATAAGCGTTCCCGCAATGCTGGCAAGCTTGTTCGCGCCCGGCACCGGTTTCGAAACGGGCGTTGCACAGTGGTTCTCGGGCGGCGGTCCCAACGGCACGTGGTACGGTCAGCTTATCTATATGATAGTGCTGTGCGTGCTCATATTCCTGTTTTCGTTCTTCTATGCGTCCATGCAGTTCAATCCCGACGACGTATCCAAGACGATACAGCAGAACGGCGGCTTTATCCAGGGTATCCGTCCCGGCAAGCCTACGGCTGATTACCTTAAAAAAATAAACAACAGAATTACGCTTTTCGGCGCTATGTATCTTACGATAGTTGCGCTGGTGCCCTCCATACTCGCGGTAATACTTTCCGCGGTCGGTATTTCGACGGACCTCATAAGCGTATTCTCCACTACGGGTATACTAATCGTCGTATCCTGCGCGCTTGAACTCGATAAACAGCTTCAATCGCAGCTTATGATGAAGAACTACAAGAAAGGCTTCCTGAAATAATTATGAACATAGTTTTACTCGGTGCGCCCGGCGCGGGCAAGGGAACGCAGGCCAGTCTGCTCGAAGAGAGCTTTCACCTCGTTCACATCTCCACGGGCGACATTTTCAGGGCGAATATCAAGGAAGGCACGCCTATCGGCAAGATAGCCAAAAGCTATATCGACGCGGGCAAGCTCGTTCCCGACGAAGTAACCTGCGATATAGTCAAGGACAGACTGAGCAAGGAGGACGTCAAGGGCGGCTTCATGCTCGACGGCTTCCCTCGCAATACCTTCCAGGCGGAGCAGCTCGACAGATTCGCGCATATCGATTTGTGCGTGAATATCGACGTCGACCTGTCCCTGCTTATGGACAGAATATGCGGCAGACGCGTGTGCTCCTGCGGTGAAAGCTATCACGTATCCACGCTTAACGGCGCGACGACGTGCAAAAAGTGCGGCAAGGAGCTGTACCGCAGGGACGACGACAATCCCGAAACGGTGCAAAAGCGCCTCGATACTTACTTTAAGGAAACGGCTCCGCTCGTCGAATACTACGCCAACGCGGGCAAGCTCTTTACGGTAACCAGCGGCAAACAGCCCCCTAAGGCGGTTTACGATAAGATTGCCAAAGAACTCGTAAGGCGCGGCAGAAGCAAAAAATGATATACGTCAAGACCGAACAGGAAATAGAGCTGATGCGCGAGCCCTGCCGCATAGTCAGGGAAACGCTCGAATACGTCGGCAAACATATCCGCGCGGGTATGACCACCAAAGAGGTGGACGACCTCGTCTATAAGTATATCACCATGAACGGCGCAATTCCGTCCGAGCTGGGCTATTGCGGTTATCCCGCAAGCTCGTGCGTATCGGTCAACGAAGTGGTCGTGCACGGTATTCCCGGCGACAGAATTTTAGAAGACGGCGACATAGTCAGCGTAGACATAACCGCGGAAAAGAACGGCTTTCAGGGCGACGCGTGCAGAACATTTTTAATCGGAAACGTTTCCGAGGAAAAGAGGAAGCTCGTCAAGGTCACCGAAGAATGTTTCTTTAAGGCTATCGAGGGTTTAAAGGCGGGCACGCCTCTCTACGATATCGGCTACGCGGTGCAGACTCATGCCGAAAGCCACGGCTACGGCGTCGTAAGGGCGCTGACGGGGCACGGCATAGGCAGAGAGATGCACGAGGACCCTTCGGTTCCCAACTACGGCAGAAAGGGCACGGGCATACGCCTCAAAGCGGGAATGACCATCTGTATCGAACCTATGATTAATATGGGAACGTACAAGGTCGACTTCGACAGAAAGGACGGCTGGACGGTCAGGACTGCGGACGGCAAACCTGCGGCTCACTACGAAAACACCGTGCTCATTAAAGAAGATGGAGTTGAGATATTAACTCTATGAAGGTGAAGAACCCCGAAGAGGGCGGAGTGGTTATCAGTTTGCAAGGGCACGACGAGGGTAATTTTTACGTAATCGTTGAAGTGCGCGGCGACAGAGTACTGGTTGCCGACGGCGTAAAGCGCAAGCTTGAAAACCCCAAAAAGAAAAGCGTAAAACATATACGGCTTTTGCCGCGAAATATTTCCGAAGCGGGAATTGTGCGGGACAAGTCGTTTGACGTCCGCACGGCGCGTTATCTTAAAGAGCTGGCGGAAAAAGTTAAATCGGAGGACGTAAGTTTTGTCTAAGGACGACGTTATCGAAGCGGAAGGCAAAGTAATAGAGTGTCTGCCCAATGCAAATTTCAAAGTTAAACTCACGAACGGTTACGTTATCACGGCGTATATTTCCGGTAAGCTCCGCCTCAACTATATAAGAATTATAGAAGGCGACAACGTTAAGCTGGAAATGAGCCCGTACGACCTTACCAAGGGACGCATCACTTGGAGAAGTAAGGGTTAAAGCCAATATCAATAAAAATTAAAATACGGAGATAAAATCAATGAAAGTTAGACCTTCTGTAAAGCCCATGTGCGATAAATGCAAGGTTATCAAGAGAAACGGCAAGGTTATGGTCATCTGTTCCAAGAACAAGAGCCATAAGCAGAGACAGGGTTAATTAGTGCAAATTTTGCAAAATTACCTATAATAGCGGCAAAAATTTTCTTGCTTTTTAAAAACAACGTGTGATATAATGTACGTTGCAGATTTTCGGTTAAAGTAACCCGACACGCGTAAAAAACGGTGTGGAGCGGGTGTGCTTTTCCGTTTTTTTGCGTTTTAAAAAGCGGCGTTTTAAAAGCGCGAAAACAATTCCGTACAGGCGTTTGCGGGGCAATCATTCCAAAATCAAAACACCCCTTAAAGCGCATACGGCTCTATATATTACAATATTAAATTTCAAGAATTAACGGAGGAAATAAATCGTATGGCACGTATTGCCGGTGTAGATTTACCCAGAGAGAAGAGAATCGAAATTGGTCTTACCTATATCTTCGGTATAGGTCTGGCTACTTCCAAAAAGATTCTTGCGGCAACAGGCATCAACCCCGATACCAGGGTTAAGGACCTTGACGAGACCGCAGTTTCCAAACTCAGAGAGTATATCGACCATAATTACAGAGTAGAAGGCGAACTCCGCTCGGAAGTATCGCTTAACATCAAAAGACTTATGGAAATAGGTTCTTACAGAGGAATCCGCCACAGAAAGGGACTTCCCGTAAGAGGACAATCTTCCAAGAGAAACGCGAGGACGAGAAAGGGTCCCCGCC
>CAMWHW010000144.1 GCA_947174175.1 uncultured Clostridia bacterium
GTGCATATCGAAATGTGGCTGGTATCCCTCTGCGCCGTTGGCAGTCTGTTTATAATTTCGGGCATAATAGCAATCGTAAGAAAGCAAAAGCCCGTCGCGCTGCTGGGCTGCTTAAAACGCGCACCGTACCAATTGATTCCCTTCGTGCTGTCCATGTTCGTGCTCATAGTCGTATTAAACGAGCAGGGCGTAACCGCCGCGATAGGTAAGCTGTTCGGCGACAGTCTGCCCGTTATTAAATACGGTACAACTTCGTTCCTTGCTTCAAATCTGATAAACAATATTCCCATGAGCGTGCTGTTTTCGTCCATTATCGAATCGACGGGCGGCGCGGCGGGCACTGCGGCTGTGTTTGCGACAATAATCGGCTCTAACATAGGCGCGCTGTTTACGCCTATCGGCGCGCTTGCCGGCATTATGTGGAGCAATATTTTAAACAAGCACGGCGTGAAATTCGGCTATCTTGATTTCCTGAAAATAGGCGTTACGGTTGCAATACCCACCCTTATAACCGCCCTCGGCTCGTTGTGGCTGATGTTGTTGGTTATTGCATAGTTTTATTTCATAGGGATAAAAATCTTGCTTTCTTTATTCCTTTATGATATAATCGAAACAACGATAAACGGTGATTTACAAAGGAGTGTATTATGAAAAAATTTGTTAGTGCAATCATTGCGGTTGCAACGTTGGTATTGTGTATTACGTTATCCGCCTGCGCAACCAAATACGTAAGCCATTACAGTTCTTCTTCGATGGTAACGACAGGCACCTCTGATAAAGCGTCGCTTTCATTTGGCAGTTTCAGCGGAACGTACGTAATGAAATTCCAGAATAACGGCGCAGACGAGGTATATATAACTTATGAAGCGACGTTGGGCGAAGGTAATATAAAAGTTTACTACGATTATAATGACGAAAAGCTGGACTTGTTTGAAATCAAAACCAACGGTTCCGTTGATAGTAAAACCGAAACTTTTACAGGCAATAAAACAGTTTACGTAATAATCGAATCGGACGGCAAATGCAAAGACGGCAGTTTTTCGTTTGCTCTGAAAAAATAAGAGAAATAAATAGTTATTAAAAATTATAGCCCGCTATGCTTCGTTTGCGAAGATAGCGGGCTATTTTTTTACTTCAAAAACTTTTCTATTAAATATTCGTTGGTTTTGGTGTACGGCTGATAGCGCATAGGCAAATCTATAAGCGCGGACTTGTTTACTATGCTTTTAAAGTGGCTGAACGTTTCGAAACCGACTTTGCCGTGATAGCCGCCCAGTCCGCTTGCCCCGAAGCCGCCGAAAGGCATATACGGCGTTGCAAGATGAATTACCACGTCGTTTACGCAGCCACCTCCGAACCCTATCTGCGAGGTGAGCTTCTTTATCCTCTTTTTATCCGCCGAGAAAATGTAGAACGCCAGCGGCGCGTCGTTTCGGGTGATATACCTTACCGCTTCCCCCTCTTCCTTATACGTGAGTACGGGCAGAATTGGTCCGAAAATTTCCTCCTGCATAACCGCGTCTTCGTGCGTTACGCCGTCCAGCACGGTAGGCTCAATTTTCAGTTTTTCCGCGTCAACCTTTCCGCCGTGAACGACCTTGTCTTTGTCAATCAAAGCGCACACGCGGTTGAAATGCTTTTCGTTTATAATCTTGCCGTACGCGGCATTTTCCAACGGACTTTCGCCGAACTGAGCAATAATCTGCCTTTTGATTTCTGCTATCAGCTTATCGTGCACGCTCTCCGCGCAATAGATATAGTCGGGCGCGACGCAGGTCTGACCGAGGTTTAAAAACTTGCCCCAGACTATGCGCTTTGCCGCAAGCTTGATATTCGCCGTTTCGTCGACTATGCACGGGCTTTTGCCGCCCAGTTCCAGGGTGACGGGCGTAAGGTTTTTCGCCGCGCTTTCGTAAACGAGCGTGCCCACCCTTTTGCTGCCCGTAAAGAAAACGTAGTCGAACTTTTCCTGCATAAGCGCGGTGTTTACCTGCGAGCCGCCGAACAGCACGGTCACGTATTCGGGAGGGAATACGCCGTCGACAACCTCCTTAATTGCCTTGTTGACGTTGGGCGAGTAAGCGCTGAGTTTTAACACAACCGTATTGCCCGCCGCTATCGCGTCGATAAGCGGGTCGATTGAAAGCAGGAACGGATAATTCCACGGGTTCATTACCAGCACCGTACCGTAGGGTGACGGCAGGCGGTAGCTCTTCGAAGGCATCTGCGCGAGCGGCGTTAATACCTTTTTGGGCTTTGCAAACCTTTTGAGGTGCTTAATCATATACGAAAGCTCGCTCATTGCCAGCCCCGTTTCGCACATATAACTTTCGGTTGCGCTCTTGCCCAGGTCGGCTTTAAGCCCCTCGTGCAGTGCGGGCAGATTGGCTTTGATTGCGGCATATAACGCCTTCAATCTGCGCGTGCGGTGCTTTATATCCAGAGTTGCGCCGCTTGCAAAATATGCGCGCTGGTTGTTTATTATCGTGGGAATATCCTGCTCGTCCACGTTTTCGCCGCGCAGTTTTTCGTATAGCTCTGTAAGCTTGTTTCTGTCCCACAGCACGGGCACGGGATACAGAGGATTTGCCTCCTTGTCGGCATAGGTTGCAAGCTCGTATATATCGCCGCGGCGTATTTGCGCAAAGGTCGTGCCTATGCCGAAACCGCTATTCATTTCTTCGATTTTGCTTATGACCGCCTCCGCGCCCTGCGCGTAAGGAACCGATTTATCCACAAGTCCGCAATAGACGACTATCTTCCACAGTTTTTTGTGGACCGCCTTTCCGTACTCGCGCAACACGGTGGGAAGAATTACTGCGTTTGCAAGACCGTGGGGAACGTTATACTTGCCGCCCAGCGAATGGGCAAGCGCGTGAACGTAGCCGACGTACGCCTTGGAAAAAGCTCTGCCCGCCTTGTGGGAAGCAAGCAGCATGTTTTTTGCCGCCGCCCTGTCGCCGTCGTAGGAAGCCTGCAAGTTTTCGAAGATCAGCTTAACCGCCTCCAACGCGTCGGTGCGCGTGGACTTGTTTCCACCCCTGCCTATATACGCCTCCACCGCGTGGGTTAAAGCGTCCATACCGGTGGTGGATACGACGTGTTTGGGCAGAGTTGCCGTTACCGCCTCGTCTAAAACTGCGTATGCGGGAATGAGAGGAAAGTCGTTTATCGCATACTTGTGACGGGTAACCGAATCGACTATTACCGCCGCAAGCGTGGTTTCGCTGCCCGTGCCCGCCGTGGTGGGGATGGCTATAAGCAGCGGAATTTTTTTACCTACTTTGAGTATACCTTTAAGCTTGCCGAGCGTCTTTTCAGGGCGTGCGATAAGCGCGCCCACGCCCTTTGCACAGTCTATGGGCGAACCGCCGCCGAACGCGATAAGGCAGTCGCAATCGTTTTCCTTATACAGTTTCAACGCCTCGTCTACGTTGTCCGTCGTGGGGTTTGCAACTACGCCGTCGTACACTGAGCACTTAAGGTCCGCAGCCGCAAGCGCCTCTTCGAGAGCGCGGGTAAGTCCAAGTCCG
>CAMWHW010000145.1 GCA_947174175.1 uncultured Clostridia bacterium
GTTTCGGGCTTGGTTACCTCGCCCTTGGAAAGTTCCCTGATTTTTTCGGGAGAAGCTACGCTAATCTTAATTGAGCAAAAATCGTTTAATTCAAACATTTATATTACCTCCCGCTTATTCCTCGATATCTCCGTCGTCCGAAGTATCTTCGTCCTTGTCGCCGTCGTCCTCGTCGTCGAAAAGCGTGAACTTATCGCCGAGTTCGTCGTCGTCACCGAAGTCGTCCATATCCTCGTCCGTGAACAGCTCCTTGGAAATGAAGCCGTCCTCATCGTCGTCATTTTCGAACAGCGAGATATCGTCAAGCTCGCTCTCTTCCTCAACTTCTTCGGAGGTGATATCAAGCTCCTCTTCGGGCATTTCGTTCTCTCTGTCCTCGGCCTCCCTAGCCCTTGCGTTGGGAATTGCCTCGTCGTCCTCGTCAAGCTCGTGAATGATAAGCTCCTCGTTGTTTTCGGTGAGCACCTTGACGTCGAGCGCAAGCGACTGCAATTCTTTAAGCAATACTTTAAACGCTTCGGGAATACCGGGTTCGGAAATGTTGTTGCCCTTTACAATGCTCTCGTAGGTCTTTACACGGCCGACGATATCGTCCGACTTGACCGTAAGAATTTCCTGCAAGACGTGCGCCGCGCCGTAAGCTTCCAGCGCCCAAACTTCCATTTCGCCGAAACGCTGACCGCCGAACTGCGCTTTACCGCCGAGGGGCTGCTGCGTAACGAGGCTGTAAGGTCCGATAGAACGCGCGTGAATCTTGTCGTCAACCAGGTGGACGAGCTTAATCATATACTGAACGCCGACCGTAACTCTGTTTTCAAAGGGTTCGCCCGTTCTGCCGTCGTATACCTGAATCTTGCCGTCGACCTTGCCTTCGGGGTTGAGTATGTTGTTTTCTTTGAACAGTTCTTTAATATCCTGCTCGGTCGCGCCGTCGAATACGGGGGTTGCAATCTTCCAGCCGAGCTGTTTGCAGACCAGACCGAGGTGGACTTCCAATACCTGTCCGATATTCATACGCGAAGGAACGCCCAGGGGGTTGAGCACTATCTGCAAGGGAGTGCCGTCCGCAAGGAAAGGCATATCCGCCTGAGGCAGTACGCGGGAAATAACGCCCTTGTTGCCGTGACGGCCCGCCATCTTATCGCCGACCTGAACTTTACGCTTCTGTGCGATATATACGCGCACCAGTTTGGAAACGCCGGGCGAAAGCTCGTCCTTGTTCTCTCTGGTGAATACCTTTACGTCAACGACTATACCGCCCTCGCCGTGGGGAACTTTAAGTGAAGTATCTCTTACCTCTCTCGCCTTCTCGCCGAAGATTGCGCGCAGCAGTCTTTCTTCGGGGGTAAGCTCGGTTTCGCCCTTGGGGGTAACCTTACCTACCAGGATATCGCCGGGCTGAACTTCTGCACCGATACGTACGATACCGTTTTCGTCAAGGTCTTTTAAAGCGTCCTCGCCGACGTTGGGAATATCACGCGTGATTTCCTCTTCGCCAAGCTTGGTGTCGCGCGCCTCGGTTTCGTGCTCTTCGATATGGATAGAGGTAAAGACGTCGTCCTGAACTATCTTTTCGGAAATAAGGATAGCGTCCTCGTAGTTGTAGCCTTCCCATTCCATATAACCTATAAGAATGTTCTTGCCGAGTGCGAGTTCGCCGTTATTGGTCGAAGGACCGTCGGCGATTATTTCGTCCTTTTCAACGCGGTCGCCCGTGTTGACGATGGGACGCTGGTTGAGGCAGGTGTTCTGGTTGGAACGCTCGAATTTCTTCAACTTGTATTCGGTAACCAGACCGCTGTCCTCGCGAATCTTGATTAAGTCGGAAGCACAGCCTACAACTACGCCCGCCTGCTTTGCGCGGACAATAACGCCCGAGTCGCGTGCAATCGCCGCCTCGATACCCGTTGCAACGATAGCGCTTTCGGTCTTCATAAGAGGAACTGCCTGACGCTGCATGTTCGAGCCCATCAACGCACGGTTGGTATCGTCGTTTTCAAGGAAGGGAATAAGCGCCGTAGCAACCGAAACGAGCTGTTTGGGGCTGACGTCCATGTAGTCCATCTTGTCGGGCGTGAGCTGCGTAATCAAGTCCTGATGGCGGCAGCCTACGTGCGTGTTCACGAAGTGGTTGTTTTCGTCGAGCGGCTCGTTTGCCTGCGCGACGACGTACTTATCTTCCTCGTCCGCGGTGAGGTAATCGACGTGGTCGGTTACCGTAGCAACGCCGTTTTCATCCTTGATAACCTTTCTGTACGGCGACATAATAAAGCCGTACTCGTTTACCTTGGAGAAGGTTGCAAGCGAGGAAATAAGACCTATGTTCTGACCTTCGGGGGTCTCTATGGGGCACAGTCTGCCGTAGTGCGAGTGGTGAACGTCGCGGACTTCGAAGGTTGCGCGGTCGCGGTTAAGACCGCCGGGACCGAGTGCGGAGAGCTTACGCTTGTGCGTCAGTTCTGCGGCGGGGTTGGTCTGGTCCATGAACTGGGAAAGCTGCGAGGAGCCGAAGAATTCGCGGATAACCGCGGAAACGGGACGAACGTTTACGAGACCCGAAGGGGTTACTTCCATTGCGTCCTGCGTTGCCATTCTCTCCTTGATGAGCTTTTCCAGACGGGATATACCTATGCGGAGCTGGTTAGTAAGCAGCTCGCCTACCGAACGCACGCGGCGGTTGCCCAGGTGGTCGATATTGTCTATGGTGCCTATGCCGTACTGTAAATCTATGTTGGAAGAAATTGCCGCTACGATATCGTCAACCGTAATGTGCTTGTGGTTGAGCTTTTCGATAATGGGCTTGATGGTCTTCTTCTCTTCGGCGTCAAGAACTTCCTTGCCGTCTTCCAGAAGGTGAGCAAACAGTTTGCAGGCTTCTACGAAGCGCACGCGCTGCTCTCTGCGCTTTTCGCGGTTTTTCTTTTCCTCGGGCTTTTCGTCCTCGGTCTCCTCGATTTCGGCGGTGTAGTACAGCGCGTTGATTTTGTCGAGGTATTTGTTTGCAACTTCCTCGCAGTGAGCGGTCTTGCACTCCTCCGCTATCTGCTTCATGAACGAGAAGTTGGGATAGTATACCGTGGGAAGAAGTCCGTAAATCTTGGGATTCTTGTCCGAAAGAGCCTTCCAGTTTACGGTGTTGTTGGCGATAATCTTGTGCTTGATTTCGCCCTGCTCTTTATCGTTTACGAGAACGAACACTTCGTTCACGCCGCAGTCCTGAATTTCAACAGCCTTGCTTTCGGTTACGATTTCGCCCGCGCTTGCTAAAAGTTCGCCCGTTTCGGGGTTGAAAACGTCGTCCGCAAGCTTGCAGCCCTGCAAACGGTACGAAAGGTTGAGCTTTTTGTTGAACTTGTATCTGCCGACCTTAACGACGTCGTAACGCCTCTGGTCGAAGAACAGGTTATTAAGATGCTGTCTAACGGAAGCCTCGGTGGGAACTTCGCCGGGACGCAGTCTTCTGTACAGCTCGATA
>CAMWHW010000146.1 GCA_947174175.1 uncultured Clostridia bacterium
TTTTGCCTTTTCCTATTTACAGAATAAATTTTGTGTGATATAATCTAAAAGGTATACTATCGCATAAGGAAGATTTATGGCAAAACTTTTGGGAATTGACGTCGGCTCGACCACCGTAAAGGCGGTTGCAATCGACGAAGACGGCAAAATTTTATATAAATCGTACGTGCGGCACTTTGCAAAGGTTAAGGAAACCGTTCTTGCCGAGCTTCAAAACGTACAAAAAAAATACCCCGGGCAATACTGCGCCTGCATAACGGGCAGTGCCGGTCTGGGGCTTTCGCAGCGCTGTAAAGTCGCTTTCGTGCAGGAAGTGCAGGCGGCGTTCACGGCTATCCGCAAGTATTATCCCGACGCGGACGCGGCCGTGGAGCTGGGCGGCGAGGACGCTAAAATCATATTCATAACGGGTGGCACCGAACAGCGAATGAACGGCAGCTGCGCGGGCGGCACGGGTGCGTTCATCGACCAGATGGCAACCCTTTTAAACGTTTCCGTAAAGGAGATGGACGAGCTGTCTTTAAAGGCGGAGCGCGTATATCCCATTGCCTCGCGCTGCGGCGTCTTTGCAAAGTCGGATATTCAGCCGCTCATTAATCAGGGCGCGCAGAAAGCGGACATTTCGGCGTCCATTTTTCAGGCTGTCGTCGATCAAACCGTTTCGGGCTTGGCGCAGGGGCGCAGAATTAAGGGCAAAGTTCTCTTTCTCGGCGGACCTCTGCACTTTCTGGAAGGGCTTAAAAGGGCGTTCAAAACCACTTTAAAGCTGACGGATGAAAACGCAATATTCCCCGAAGACGCGCCCTGCTTTATGGCAATCGGCGCCGCGCTTCATTCCGCAACGGTAAAGGACCGCGACCTGAAAGATATAATTTCGTCAATCGAAAATTCTTCGGGCAGTGAGGAGATTATCACGGGTGAACCGCTGTTTGCGGACAAGGAGGAGTATACCAAGTTCGTTGCGCGCCACCGTGCGACCGACCTTGAATTCTGCGACATAAGCACTTACGAGGGCGGAGCTTATCTTGGCATAGACAGCGGCTCGACTACGACCAAACTCATTTTAATCACGCCAGACAGCCGCATTCTGTATTCGCATTATCAGTCCAACAACGGACAACCCCTCGACATAGTAATCGAGAAATTAAAGGAAATTTTTGCGCTTTCCGACGGCAGAATAGAAATTCTCGGCAGTGCAGTTACGGGCTACGGCGAGGACTTGATAAAAGCCGCCATCAAAGCCGACTTCGGCATAGTCGAAACGGTTGCGCACTTCAAAGCGGCGCTTCATTTCAATCCCAAGGTCGATTTCATTATTGATATCGGCGGGCAGGACATTAAGTGCTTCAAAATCAAGAACGGCGCGATAGATTCCATAATGCTCAACGAGGCGTGCTCGTCGGGCTGCGGCTCTTTCATACAGACCTTTGCGCGCGCAATGGGAATGGAAATAGACAAATTCTCGATGTGCGGACTTTACGCACAACACCCCGTCGAGCTGGGCTCGCGCTGCACCGTGTTTATGAACAGTGCGGTAAAGCAGGCGCAGAAGGAAGGTGCGACCGTGGAGGACATTTCCGCGGGTCTTTCATCGTCCATAGTCAAGAACGCCATTTACAAGGTTATTCGCGCGGCGAGTGCGGACGAGCTTGGCGACAACATAGTAGTGCAGGGCGGCACGTTCTTAAACGACGCGGTACTGCGTTCTTTCGAAAAGGAGACGGGCAAGCAGGTTATAAGGCCCGGCATTGCCGGTCTTATGGGCGCTTACGGCGCGGCGCTGTACGCAAAGGAAAACGTTCGCGGCGCAAGCACGACGCTGGATAACGAGGCGCTTAAAAGTTTTTCTTACGTTTCCAAATCGACCAATTGCCACGGCTGCACTTCAAATTGCAACGTCAATATAATAACCTTCGGCGACGGCAGCCGCTACGTTTCGGGAAATAAGTGCGAGCGCGGCGCAGGCTTAAAACCCGCCTCGTCCGAACTTGATATATACGCGTACAAGCAGGAGCGCCTTTTGGAAAGCGTTTCGGGCGCAACGGGAAAGAGGGGCAAGGTAGGCTTGCCTTTGCAGCTCGTTATGTACGAACAGCTTCCTCTGTGGACGGGCTTCTTTGAAAGTCTGGGCTTCGAAGTGGTGCTCAGCGAAAAATCTTCGCGCAAGCTCTATTTCCTCGGTCAGCACACGGTTGCAAGCGACACGGCGTGCTACCCCGCAAAGCTGATGCACGGGCATATAGAAAGCTTGCTGGACAAGGGAGTGGACTTCATTTTCCTGCCCTGCGAAAGCTATAATCTGGACGAGCATTGCTCGGTCAACCACTATAACTGCCCCGTCGTCGCGTACTATTCCGAGCTTTTAAAGGCGAATAACGAGCGGCTGACGGACGACAATTTCATTATGCCCTATCTCGACCTCAACTCCGAAAAGAGCGCGGTATCCAAACTGCACGCGGCGCTTTCGCGCTTCGGCGTGAGCAAAAGGCGCATTTCCCGCGCGCTCAAAGAAGGTTTTTCGCGGTTGAACGCATATCACGCGGACGTGCGCGAGCGCGGAAATTACATAATCAAAAAAGCGCGGGAGGAAGGCAAACAGCTCGTCGTGCTGGCAGGCAGACCTTACCACCTCGACAACGAAATCAACCACGGCATAAACAAATTGCTCACCTCGCTCGGCATAGCGGTGCTTTCCGAGGACGCGGTTTTCGACAAGGCGGAAAGGGTAAAGGTAAACGTTCTCAACCAGTGGACCTATCACGCGCGCCTTTACAGAGCGGCGCAGTACTGCTGCGAAAACTCCGATATTAACCTCGTTCAGCTCGTTTCGTTCGGCTGCGGCATAGACGCAATCACCACCGACGAAGTGCGCTCCATAATGGAAAAGAACGGCAAGCTTTATACGCAAATCAAGATTGACGAAATAAACAACCTCGGCGTCGTGAAGATACGACTTAGAAGTATGCTCGCGGCAATCGAGGAAAGTAAACGCAGGAAGGGCGATGACTGATTTAATGGAAGAGATTAAAACCGTCGACTATACCGACGACTATCCCAAGTGGAAGGACGAATATAAAACCACGCACAAGATACTCATTCCCGACATGCTCCCGTGGCATTTCGCAATAATCGAGGAGTTGTTAAAGCAGGAAGGGTACGACGTGGAGATACTCAAAAACGACTCGCGCACGGTCATTGACGAGGGGTTGAAGCACGTTCACAACGATACGTGTTATCCCTGCCTTTGCGTTGTGGGTCAGTATATCGACGCGCTAAAAAGCGGCAAGTACGACCTCGACCATACCGCCGTGCTCATCACGCAGTCGGGCGGCGGTTGCAGGGCATCCAACTACATACCGCTCATTCGCAAGGCGCTCAAAGCCGAGTTTCCCAAAGTGCCCGTTGTTTCGGTAAACTTTTCGGGACTGGAAAAAGACAGCTCGTTCCCCATGAGCTTAAAGCTTATGC
>CAMWHW010000147.1 GCA_947174175.1 uncultured Clostridia bacterium
CAGGGCGCAAAGACGGTTGAAGATATTATAATGTTAGCTTTAAAGGGTATGTAAAATATGTTTGACGAAGATTACTACGGAGAGGACGAAAACAGGCTTTTGCAGAGCACCAAGGGCGAATACGACGCGGAAGAAAACGCGCTCCGCCCCAAGACTCTGGACGCCTACGTCGGACAAAGCAAGGTAAAGGAAAACCTTACCGTATATATGAACGCCGCAAAAAAGAGGGGCGAGGTCCTGGAACACGTCCTTTTATACGGCGCGCCCGGTCTTGGCAAAACCACTCTCGCGCACATAATCGCAAACGAGATGAACGGTCAGCTTAAAATGACCAGCGCACCCGCAATAGAGCGCAGCGGCGATTTGGCGGCGCTTTTGACCAATCTCAGCGAAGGCGACGTTCTGTTCATAGACGAAATTCACCGCCTCAACCACAGCGTGGAGGAAATTTTATATTCGGCAATGGAGGACTACGCGCTTGACATAATAGTCGGCAAGGGACCCAGCGCGCGCAATATCCGTTTCTCGCTCAAAAAATTCACGCTTATCGGCGCAACCACGCGCGCGGGCATGATTGCAAATCCCCTGCGCGACAGGTTCGGCATAGTCTGCCGTCTGGAAATGTACACCCCCGAGGAGCTTGAAGAAATAGTTCTGCGCAGCGCAAAGACGCTTGAAATAGCGATAGAGCCCGCCGCCGCACGCGAAATAGCAATGCGTTCGCGCGGCACGCCCCGTATCGCCAACAGGCTTTTAAAGCGCGTGCGCGACTTCTCCACGGTCAACGACAGCGCGGCGGTAACCCTTGCGGACGCCAAGTTCGCGCTCTCCCGAATGGAGATAGACGACCTCGGGCTGGACGAAACCGACCGCAATCTTTTAAGGGCGCTCGCCGAAAAGTTCGACGGCAGACCCGTGGGGCTTGAAACTCTCGCCGCAACCGTGGGCGAGGACGCGGGTACCATAGAGGACGTTTACGAACCGTACCTTTTACAGCTCGGCTTTATTGCGCGCACGCCCCGCGGCAGAATGATTATGCGCGGCGGCTATCAGCACCTCGGATATAAAATTACCGAAAAGCAGTTGCAGCAGCTGACTATGTTCAACAAGGATGAATGACCATGGCGGTGCAGTATAAAAAGAGCGACTTTTATTACGACCTGCCGCCCGAGCTGATTGCCCAGACCCCTGCGGAGCCGCGCGACAGTTCGCGTATGCTCGTCTACGACAGGGCGGCGGACAAGGTGGAGCACCGTATTTTCCGCGACGTCACCGACTATCTGAAAGCTGGCGACGTTTTGGTTATCAACAACACCAAGGTTCTGCCCGCGCGGCTCTACGCGCACACACCCAACGGCGGCGCGGTGGAAATTCTTTTGCTCAAACGGCTTGACAAGGATAAGTGGGAAGTGCTTTGCAAACCGGGCAAAAAGTGCACGGTGGGCAAGTCGTTTGTAATCAACCAAAAATTATCTTTCACCGTCGAGGACATAACCGACAGCGGCGAGCGCATAGTGCGCTTTACCTACGACGGCGTATTCGAAAATATTCTGGAAGAGGCAGGCTCAATGCCGCTTCCCCCGTACATAAAGGAAAAGTTAAAGGACAAAAACAGATACCAGACGGTGTACGCCAAGACCGACGGTTCGGCTGCGGCGCCCACCGCGGGACTGCACTTCACGCCCGAGCTTATGCAGAAGATACGGGATATGGGCGTGGAAATAGTCGAAGTTCTTCTTCACGTCGGGCTGGGCACTTTCCGCCCCGTCAAGGAAGATATAATCACCGACCACAAGATGCACGGCGAGTATTACGAGGTTTCGCAAGCCGCCGCGGATACGATAAATAAAGCCAAGGCGGAGGGCAGGCGCATTATCGCCGTCGGCACGACCTCGGTGCGCACGCTGGAAAGCGCGGCGGGTGAGGACGGAATTATAAAGGCGGGCAGCGGCGAAACGCATATATTCATATATCCGCCCTACAAGTTCAGGTGCGTGGACGCGCTTATAACCAACTTCCATCTGCCCGAAAGCACTCTGGTTATGCTGGTCGCCGCACTCACGGGCAGGGAAAAAGTTCTGGAACTTTATAAAACCGCCGTTACCGAGCATTACAGATTTTTCAGTTTCGGCGACTGCTGTTTCTTCATTTAGTCAAACCAAGGTAACCCATGTCAAAAAATTTCAGTTACGAATTACAACATATCGATAAATACACGGGTGCGCGCGCGGGAGTATTCCACACGCCGCACGGCGATGTTTTAACGCCCGTATATATGCCCGTCGGCACCCAGGCAACCGTCAAGGGCATTTTGCCCAAGGACCTGAAAGAGGCGGGCAGCAGTATAATACTCGCAAATACTTATCATCTGTACGAGCGCCCCTCCGACGAGCTGGTCAAAAAGGCGGGCGGACTGCACAAATTTATGAACTGGGACGGTCCTATTCTGACCGACAGCGGCGGTTTTCAGGTTTTTTCGCTTGCAAAGCTGAATAAAATTACCGACGACGGGGTATATTTTAATTCGTCGATAGACGGCAGGAAACATTTCTTCACTCCCGAAAAGGCGATAGAGATTGAAGAGAACCTCGGCGCGGACGTCATTATGGCTTTCGACCAGTGCAGCGAATACGGCTACACGCACGAACAGGCGGAAGCGGCAATGGACAGAACGTCCAAATGGCTTGCACGCTGCTTCGCGGCAAAGACCCGCGACGACCAGGCGTTGTTCCCCATAGTGCAGGGCAACTTCTATAAGGACCTGCGCCTGGAAAGCCTGAAACGGTGCAAGGAGTACGCAACCGACGGCATTGCAATAGGCGGACTTTCGGTGGGAGAGCCAAAGCCTTTAATGTACGAAATGCTGGATATTCTCCGCCTCGAGCTTCCCGAAAATATGCCCAGATATTTAATGGGCGTCGGCTCGCCCGATTGCCTTATCGAAGGCGTTCTGCGCGGCATAGATATGTTTGACTGCGTGCTTGCAACCAGAGTTGCGCGCAACGGAACTGCGTTTACGTCAACGGGCAAAAAGGTAGTGCGCAACGGAATTTATAAGGAAGATTTCACTCCGCTTGACGAAGATTGTTCGTGCTATTGCTGCAAGAACTACACCAAGGCGTATCTGCGCCACCTCATAAACGTGGGCGAAATGCTCTCCGCTATGCTTTTAAGTCTGCACAACGTCACGTTTCTGCACAAGCTTATGGCGGATATGCGCGCCGCAATCTTTGCCGACAGCTTAAAAGATTTTGCAAAAGAGTTCTACTCAAAGTACGGCAACGCGTAAAAATTGTGAATTTTGCGTGTAATAACGGCAACGGCTTAAAAATCGCTTGCCAAAAATTTACGGGTAATATATAATTTTAAAGTAAATATTTAACGGAGATATTATTTTGTTGTTTTCATTGTTGGAAGAGGCTGCGCCCAAGAACAATTCATGGGTTTCCT
>CAMWHW010000148.1 GCA_947174175.1 uncultured Clostridia bacterium
CCGATATACTGATATTATGAAAATAAGTGAAATATTAAAAAACAAGAGAACGCTGTCGTTCGAGGTGTTTCCGCCTAAGAAGGACGGCAACGACGAGCTTGAAAAACTTTATAAAACGATTGACACGTTAAAGACGCTCGGTCCCGACTTTATCAGCGTTACTTACGGTGCGGGCGGAGCAAACGCGCGCGGAGCTTACGAAATTGCAGGTTACATAAAATCGCGGGGGCTTGAACCGTTGGCGCACGTTACGGGCGGACCTTCTGCTCCGGAAGATATCGACGCTTTGGCGGAAAAGCTGAAAAGTCTGAACGTGGAAAACGTGTTGGCTTTGCGCGGGGACAAGCCCGTAGAGTATGATACAGAGTATTGCAAGCATTTCAGGCACGCATCGGATCTTTTAAAATATATTTCAAAGTACGGTTTCTGTTCGGGTGCGGCGTGCTATCCCGAGGGACATGCGGAGAGTGAAACGCTCTACGCCGACCTTGCCAATCTGAAAACGAAGGGCGAAAGCGGAGCGGAATTTTTTATAACGCAGATGTTTTACGACAATTCGTACTATTACCGTCTCGTCAACGAGGCGCGCAAAATCGGGATAGCCGCACCGATAATTCCCGGAATTATGCCCTTGACCAGCGTTAAAAACATAAGCAGAATAAAGTCTATGTGCGGAAGCACCATACCGCTGGAACTCAGAAATATGATAGAGGTGTATTCGCAAAACCCAGAAGCCATGCGTGAAGTTGGTATAAATTACGCGGTATATCAGATTTGTGATTTGATTGCGAAGGGCGCGCCCGGCATACATATTTACACTATGAACCGTCCCGATACGGCGGAAGAAATCTGCAAAAGGCTTAAGAGCGTTATCAATGGATTTTTTACAGCTTAAAAAGCGTGCGTATTCCTATCTGGGATTTCGTTCCGTCGGAAAAAGCGACGAAACGGACGGAGCTATTTCGGAATGTTTTGCCGAGCTTGAAAAGCTTGCACACTTCCGTTATATCTACAAATTTTTCGAAACGCCGCCCGCGTTTTTAAATGCCGAGCCATACTCGGAATATCTTAAAGGCAGCGTGGGTGTACTAATTTCCGTTATGACTTTGGGCGGTGAGGTGGACAGGCGCATTAAGTATTATGAGCGCACCAACGCAGCTTTGGCTGTCATTATGGATGCATGCGCAAGTGCGTATTTGGAGGAGCTTTCCGACGAATACGAAAAGAATCTTAATTTAAATTTATCGAACAGATTCTGTCCCGGTTACGGCGGAAGCAGTACGGACGATATAAGAGAAATTTTCCGCATATTGCAACCCGAAAAAATAGGGCTCAGCCTAACGGGTAGCAATTTTATTCTGCCCTGCAAATCTATGGCGGGCGTCGTTGCCGTGGGTAAAGCGGCGAAAAAAAACTGTAATAACTGTGCGGTTTTCGGGCACTGCGAATACAGGAAGGAGGGTGTAACTTGCTACGGCTCGGTGAAGAAGTAATAATTTTTGTCGTACCGCAAATACGTAACGGTGAGCTTAATGTTTGATTTTAATTTTGTAACAGTATTTGACGGCGGACTTGGAAGCGAAATCGAAGAGCTCGGGCTAGAAGGTATACCCGAGGAACTTAATATTACGCACGCCGACGAAATAAAAGCGATACACCGCTCGTATTCTTGTGCGGACTGCATAACGACGAACACTTTCGGGCTGAACAGAATTAAGTACAAGGGAAAGTATTCGATAAAGGAACTTGCCCTGAAATCCGTTGAAAACGCGCGTTCTGCGGGCAAAAAAGTGTTTTTCGACATAGGTCCTACCGGTGCAATGTTAAAGCCTTTGGGCACGCTTACGTTCGACGAGGCGTACGACGCTTTTTCGGAAGTAGTGGAAATAACCAAAGACCTGGTTGACGGCTACGTTGCTGAAACCTTTTCCGATTTGTACGAAATGAAAGCGTGCGTTCTTGCCGTGAAAGAGCGTACGGATAAGCCGTTATTTGCTACGATGACGTTTGACGGTACGGGAAGAACGCTTACGGGTTCGACGCCCGAAATAGTTGCAAATACTCTTGCAGGGCTTGGTGTGGACGCGCTCGGAGTAAATTGCTCGCTTGGACCGAAGGAGCTGGAAGACGTCGTTAGACGCCTTCTCGAAAGTTCTTCCGTGCCAGTAATGGTTCAGCCGAACCGCGGTTTACCCGAACTCAAAGACGGAAAAACAATTTACACTCTCAACGTGGAAGAGTTTGACTTTTATATTGATAAGTTTATCGGAATGGGTGTAAGCGTAGTCGGCGGATGCTGCGGAACGACCCCGGAATTTATCAAGTCGATAAGCCGTTATAGCGGACGCAAAGTAAACCGCCCCGCAGTAAAAACGGCGACCGTAATCAATTCCGCCACGAAAGCGGTAACGATTGACGGCGTTAAAATTTGCGGGGAAAGATTGAACCCCACGGGCAAGAAAAAGCTGAAAGAGGCCCTGCTTGAAGGCAATTACGACTACCTCGTGGACGAGGCGGTTTCTCAGCAGGAAGCAGGTGCGGATCTTCTCGATTTAAACGTCGGACTTCCGCAGCTTGACGAGCCTTCGGTAATGCACGCGGCGGTTACAAAAATTCAGGAATACTCCGACCTTCCGTTGCAGATCGACAGTTCGTCCGCGGAGGCAATCGAAAGTGGTGTGAGATACTATAACGGCATACCGCTTATAAACAGTGTAAACGGCGACGATGAAGTGATGGACAAAATCTTTCCCGTTGCAAAAAAATACGGGGCTGTCGTTCTAGGGCTTACCATGGACAAAAACGGCGTGCCCAAGACGGCTGAGGAGCGGTTTGAAATAGCCAAGCGCATAATTTCCCGTGCGGAAAGCTACGGAATACCGCGTCACAAAATTATGATTGATACCCTGGTTTTAACGGCTTCCGCAGAGCAGGCTTTGGTTGCTGAAACGGTTAAAGCTTTGCGGCTTGTCCGCACTTTGGGTGTAAAGACCGCACTTGGCGTTTCAAACGTTTCTTTCGGACTTCCGAACAGGGGACTGCTAAACAAAACGTTTTTGACTATGGCTATGACCTGCGGCCTGAATATGCCGATAATGAATCCGCTTGACGGCGAAATGTCGGGAGCGGTAAGGGCGTTTGCCGTGCTCTCGGGCGAGGATAAAAATTCCGAAAATTTTATTGAGATTTACAAGGATTTCGTAGGCACGCAAACTGCCGTAAAAACTGCAACCGTCGGTCAGGTATCCGCGTCAAATCTCTTTGACTGTATAAAAAAGGGTATAAAAAATCAGGCGGCGGAGCTCTGCAAAAAGGAGCTTGAAACGAACGAAATTATGACCGTCGTAAACGACGTTCTGATAAAAGCGCTTGAAGAGGTAGGTGCAGAGTACGATAGCGGCAAGCTTTTTCTTCCGCA
>CAMWHW010000149.1 GCA_947174175.1 uncultured Clostridia bacterium
TTTATTGAAATTTCGGCCGCCTTACGGCAACCTGAAATATTATACAATACACAGGTTAATTAAGTCAAGCAAATTGGCATTAAAAATACAAAAAATGAATTTTATATAATGTATAAATTTTCAAAAATATTCATAATTTGCTTATAAATATACATTCATGAGAAAATCAATGCATATTTAAAAATCGCGTATAATTGAGTCAATAAAGCGTAGTCAATCGCGCAAACGCTTTCATATCCCGTCTGACAGCTTTGTATTCCGGCATTATTGATTCCATCAGCAGGTAAAACTTTGCCGAATGGTCCATATAGACCGTATGGCATAATTCGTGAATTATTACGTAGCGCCAGTACTCTTCCGACAGCATTAAAAGCTTCCAGTTGAATTTAATTTCCCCCGACGAGTTACAGCACCCCCACCGAGACTTGAAATCTCTGAACGAAACGCTTTTATACGAAAACGAATGCTCTATGCAGACGCAATCGATTATGCTTTTAAAGCGCTGTTCGAACTTTGAAACGTACAGCTTTTTAAGGTTTTTAAGCGATTTTATCCGCACTTCGTTTTCAGATAAACGGTTTTCACCGTTCACATCAATAATTAGCGAAACCTCTTTACCGGCAACGTAAATCTTTCTATAAGCAATTTCATCTGCAAGGTATTCGTTTTTATGCTCGTTAGCCGTAACGTGTCGTTCTATCCAATTAGCTTTACTCAGTAAAAACTTTTCAATTTCCGCATCACTGAATCTTTTCGGACAAGTTACGATTACGGTGTTATCCTCCATTATCCGAACGCAGATACATTTTCGCGACGAACGCTTAACCTCATATTTCAAATCAATCATAAAACTCAATCAGCGCCTGAACGCGAAGCTCACCGCCGACTCTTCCTTCAACTATCCAGCTTCCGTCCTCCTGCCGCTGTTTATAAACGTCGATAGTTTCACCGAATTTGCTCTGCTTGACGTAAGTTATCCGCACCGACAAAATGCTTTTATCGGCAAGCTCCTCAACCGAAAATGCATCCAGCAGAAAATCGGCGTATTTAGTATTGTTGACGTGGCCGTAATGGTCGTAGTCAGAATACGAAACCGACTTGGAATAACTAAATTCCTGAACGGCAATTTCGGGTATTTTAAAGTTAACTACGTCCACCGATCGGAAATCGTTGTATTGCAACTCCAAAGGCAATGCCGCCGAACTGGGTAGCAAAGAAAAATCTTTAAGATCAACCAGACACCACCTGGAAGTTGCAACGCCGACCTTCTCTTCGCCGACGTACAATTCGTAATCTCTTAGAACGATAAGCTTTTTAGGCTTAATAGGCCAGGTATTGACGGTCAGAATATCGCCCAGCTTTATCGGACGGAAAAGATCAATATACCAGTTCACTATTACGAAACCGAATTTTTTAGGTTGCAAAACCGAATAGCCGAAGCCGAGCTCCTCAGCCGAAAGACACGCCGATTCTTCCATTAACGAAAGAAGCGACGAAAGTTTTAAGTTGTCCGAAAAGTCTACGTCGGTATATCTTATTTCATATTGCTTGCTATGACAGTACACTTTATCTTTCAATCTCCTTTAATACAATTTTATAAATTGTATCACCCAAACCGACTTTTGTCCATAAAATATTACATTTTTAGTCATTTATGTGTGACATAGTACCTTTTATTTTATTAAACAATTGACATTTATTGTATAATATGGTACAATTAATACAATATATGGAGTGAAGTCATGTTAGATAATAACTTTGATGAATTTGAGAATAACCCTCAGGACGAAAACGAAAACAACGTAGAAACGCCCGCAAATAGCGAGGTTGATGCGGAGACGTCATCTTCCACTGACGTTAATACCACGCAGGACGAAAATAAAGCCGAGGAGCAAACGGAGAACGCCAAGAGCGACGAGGCTAACCCGATCGGTTCCGATATTATCCGCGGTCACATAAATACGATTATTCTGCGTGCGCTTTACGAGGGTGACAAATACGGCTACGAAATAATGAACGATATCGAGCTGAAAAGTCACGGTCAGTATTCCCTTAAACAACCAACCCTTTACAGCGCTTTGAAGAGACTTGAAAACCAGGGATACATAAAGGCTTACTGGAAGACCGACGAAGTATCCTCGGGCGGAAGAAGAAAATATTTTAAGCTTACCGACAGCGGCAAGGAAATAACCGAAAAAAATCTTGCCGAGTGGGAATATTCGCGAACAATAATCGACAGCCTTATTTCCGACAGGTCGTTTGATTTTTCCAACCCTGCCCCCACTCCCGTAGACTTCCACATATTAAAGAATTCGGTTTCCAGAGTTCCGGTAGTTAAGTACGAAGAATCGGAAAAAGATGAAAAATCTGACGGCGCTGCGAATACGACGGCTACCGAATACAAGGAACAGCAGAGCGAGCGTGCAGAATCTGCACCCCAGCAGATTATAGTAGAGCAGCCAATAGTTCAGCAGATTATCGTTGAAAAGCCGGTCGTTGAGCAAATTCAAAATACCACACCGACAAATATTCAACAGCAGTATATCGCACCCGAACAAGTCGTAAGCGAGCAGCCCGCTCCTGTCACAGTCAGAACCGTGGAAGACAGTGCGCTTGCCGAATCGCGGAGAATTGCCCACGAAAACTATTTAAGACTTATTTCCGAGCCTGTGCGCGTGCAGGAACCGGTGCGTGACAACGTCGTACCCAATTCGGAAAAACTGGATACGGACAGTTTGATTTATAACAACCGTCCCGAAACCGAACGCGATTATAAAAATCTGATTGACGGAATTTTCCGTAAAGCAGTCGCCAACGAAAGCGTTCAAACCTCCTATACCCGCGCTGATAAGCCAAAGCGCACTGCAGCAGAAGAGCCGCGTAATTTACGCCTGATTGACAGAGGAAAGGCTGACGGCGTTTCGGTTTCAACTTCAACAAATTTTGATATAAACTCCACGTACGCCACGAAGACCACGTACAATAAAGGTTTAAACCTGTTGAAGTGCTCATCAATAGTTCTTGCAATCTGTGTAATCGAATTTATTTTCTGCTTTATATTTTTAAAGCAATTAAGCACGACTTGGGTTTACCCCACCGTCATTTTGCTACTCGGGCTTGTTCAGTTCACGGTATTCGGCGTGATGGTTTTGCAGGGATACGGAAAGAATTGCGTGCGCCCTACAACGAACAGCTACATAAGTACTTGCGTTATTCTTACTATTATTGCCGTTTTGATTATCTCGGCGCTCTCGTTCATTCTCAACGTCAATCCGAACTCGGCAAGCGACGTAATGAAGATGATAGTAATTCCCTCGATAACGGCTTTGAATATTACCGTTTTCGCCGTTTGCTTCAAAGCATTTTTAAGGTAAATAAACTACAATAAAAGAAACAGGTTTGATTACAAACCTGTTT
>CAMWHW010000150.1 GCA_947174175.1 uncultured Clostridia bacterium
ATTTGGAAACGTTTATTCTACGCCGCTTTATAGTTCTTAATGTAAAATATTGACAAATAGTGTAGTAGTGTAATATAATAAAAACAATAAATAGCCGAAACGGAAGGTATATAATGATATCTTTACAGAACGTCTGCAAGGAATACCCTAACGGCGTTAAAGCTTTAAACGACGTATCGCTGAATATTGACACCTTTGGAATTGTTGCCATTGTGGGAAAGTCGGGCAGCGGTAAATCTACCCTTTTAAATATGCTGGGCGCGCTGGATAAGCCAACTTCAGGCAAGGTGTTTATTGACGGCGAAGACGTTTCCGCCATGTCGGACAAACAGCTTTCCAAATTAAGGAACGAGAGGGTGGGGTTCGTTTTTCAGTCCTTTTACCTGGAGCCTACCCTTTCGGTTGAAGACAACGTGTGCGTACCGCTTATGATTAAGGGCGCGCCCAAAAAGGAACGGGAAGAGCGGGCGTTAAAGCTGCTTGAAGCGTTTAAAATTGGCGGAAAGTCGCTTTCACGCGTGTCGCAACTTTCGGGTGGAGAAAAGCAGAGGGTAGCCATTGCAAGGGCGCTTGCAAACGACGCCAAAATAATTTTGTGCGACGAACCTACCGGAAATCTTGACAGCGAAAACAGCCAAATTGTTTTGCACTATTTAAAGCATATTTCAGCTGACAGAACGGTAATTTTAATTACCCATAATGAGGACGACGCAAAAAAATACGCAGGCAGAATAATTAGACTGAGCGACGGAAAAATAGTAGAGGACTACGAAAATGACCCTGATTGACAAGACGCGCTTCGCTTTTAAAAATTTGAATAAAAGCCGCGTACAGGCAATCGTTTCCATAGTAATATTAGCAATAATTAACGCCCTTATAATCGTTTCGGTTTATATGGGCGTTATGTTTGCCAAAAATATGGACGATTTGTATAAGACTATATTTAACAACAGCGGCGATGATGTATACGTAAAAATTCGGTATAATGATACATTAAAGTTTAAAGAACTGCACGATATAAAGCAAATCAAGACGGTTGACTATATATACGGTGATCTGTTTACAAATAGTTTTGATTGCATTTTTTACGACTTTGCCACGGTTGATAATGCGCTATCGTTGAATGAAGACGTCAGCTCATACGCAGGCACCGCATCAGTAATCTTACATATAGACAGCAAAGGTGACTACAATATAGGTGACGATTACAATTTAGTTCCCGATCATAGAGACGCCCCTCCCGTAAATTTAAAAGTAGTAGGTTTTTATTCTTCCGAAGAGACTAACAGACCGTACGCCGATTTCGGATATATAAACGAAAATTACGGCGTACGTAACATATCCGTATATTTCAAAGGAGAAGGATTTTCCGCACGCGCAATTATAAACGACGCGAAAAAAGTGGAAAAAATTTTGGATAGTAGTTTTCATCCGGGTACATTCAATAGAAGTTCCTTGATTGATCAGTTTTATGAAATAAATACGACGTCTGCAATATTCGAGGCTGTAACTGTATGTATCGGAGCTATATGCTTTATAGTTTCGGCGTTTTCCATTGCCAACTCGCTTATAATTATCTGTGAGGAGGCGTCGCCGTTGTTAGGGCTTTTAAAAGCGTGCGGCTCTACAAAGCGGCAGCTTTTCGGAATACTGCTTATAGAAATTGCATTTATTGTGTTGGCTGCCGTAGCTCTTTCCTGCCTTTTAACGCTTGCGCTAAGCACGGTGGCGGTAGCCGGCGTAAATAAATTTTTAAATTTACTCGCGTCGAACTACTTGCTTGAATACGGCTCAGTTTTCACAATTTCGCATGCGTTCCCGTTCTGGCTGCCTGCAGTAACCTTTGTGGCATTTACTGTGGTGTCCGTGCTAATCTCGCGCGTTAAAATTTTAAAGCTATTGAACGTCACACCCAAGCAATCGTTGGAGGGCGGCGACAGATGAAAAGCTTTTTGAACGGATTATACTTGCCGGTAAGGATGCTTGTCGCCAACAAAAAGCGTTCGTTTGGCTTGATATGCGGTTTTTTGCTTAGTCTTATCTGTATGATAAGCTCGCTGTTCGCTTTTTTTGCGTTCGATTTGGGAATCACAAAAAGAATGTCAAGTGAAAACGTGTATTCAACCTTCGGCATATCTTACGAAAAGGATAAACATAGCCAGGAAGTGCTTGCCGCAATTGAATACTGCCAGCCTACGGATTACGTTAACACGTGCAGTATTTATCTTAACTATTATCTGAAAGGCAACGGGTTTATACACGTTAATAATATCATATATCCTACGCTTACCATAGACGGCAAGGACTATCTGCACGATTATGACTATGTTAGGTCGACTTATCATCATGGTAGTCCTAAAACGAGCGAACAGATAATAGTTTACGATACGGAGCTTTCTACCGCGATAATTACCAAGGATGAGGCCGCGTATTGCCGCAAGCGGGGCGAAAACGCGCTTGTTGCTGGCAAACAGTCGCTTGAACGCGGTGAGGTAATGGTTGCCGCCGATTTGCTTGATTATTACGGAATTAACTATGAAGACGCGGTAGGCAAAAAAATATCTTTCAGTCAAGCGGTGGAATCATTTGAGGACTTTACTATAAGCGGAGTATACAGTAAGCTTTTGAATGATTCTCCGTTCAGAAATGACGGTAAACATGAAAGATATGCCGACTTCTGGATAAGCGAAAAGTCTTTCGACAATTTGGACTGGGTTTCTGATAAAAGTTCCCCCAATCAATATGATATTTATATGCAGATGCCGTCGTTCAGCAAGGCATTTGATACGTTCAAAGCGCTTGAAGAGAGGTTTTCCCGCACTTATGGCATCAGTGCAACGGCGAATGATGCTTTAAATAGCTACGTTGACTTCTATCCGTATTATGAAACCGCGGCGTATGTACTTATAATATTTACCGTGCTGTTGGTGTTTGTAACCATTTTAAACGTGTTTGTGCTAATCGGGTACGGCGTAAAGAAGAACAGGGGCTTTAACACAATGCTGAAGGCGGTGGGGATGACCGACGACGGCGTTATTAAAGTCTACCTGGCGCAAATACTTATTTTGTTTATTATCGCCCTAATAATAGCCACGTTGCTCACTTCGATTGCGGCAGTGGTGGCAATATACGAAGTAAATATATCCATTGCCAATGTGTACGGTAGCGGATTCGGCTTTGATTTCCTATTTTACTTACCCGCCTGGGCGATTAGCGTTATAGCAGTGCTGACGTTATTGGTTGTAGCTTCCCTGTTGGGAATAATCAAGAACAACAAAACCAATATCGTGCGCGTCTCGCAGGAACAATAACCAAAAGGTGGACGCATTCCTAGTTTGCAAGAAAATAAGATTTAAAGTAAAAGAAAAAGTTATCGCAATCGTGCCCTACAAAAATACTTACTG
>CAMWHW010000151.1 GCA_947174175.1 uncultured Clostridia bacterium
CTTTTCAAGGTTTTTAAGGTACTCGTACCTGTCGGCAAACTGCCTTAAAACCTGGTCGTCGATTGCGCCCGTCATTTCCTTGCGGTAACGCGCAATGAAGGGTATCGTGTTGCCCTCGTCCAAAAGCTTTACCACGTTGTCCGCGTGGTCGGGTCTGAGCTTGAACTCCTCGGTAAGCTGCTTTACAATTTCCATATTATCTCTTTAAGCCTCTTAAAAAGTCTTTTTGTTCCTTGGTTAAACGGTAACTTTCGCACGCCTTCTGTATGGCTTTGTTGTGCGTTTTTATTTCGAAAAATTCGCGTCCTTTCCCTTCTTTATCATAACACTCGGCATTGCACTTTAAAAACGTCACGCCGTCGTCGTAGAATTTCACAACCACTTCGGCTATAAGCCAAGCCGCCGCCATATGTACATAGTATAAATCAAGGTCAACGTCTTCCTGCACGGCATCGAATATTAATTGCAGATATTTATCCTCCACGTAAAAATGCAAAAGCGTAGTTAAGGCGAAACGCTGTGTAAATTCTTTATCACTGTAAAGACAATCGTAAAGAAACGGCAAAAAATCGTCCTTATGGTCTGCTATGCATTTGGGCGCGAAACAGTCGCAGGTTGCCCAGTTATCTATGAGTGAAACGCACTTATCGCCGTAGTTTATTAATAAGCGGAACACACTTGTCAATACGCTTTATAAACTCTTCCCACTTTAAATAGGAAACTGCGGTAAGTTTTATAAAAGTTACTTCGTAATACTCGTCGGGGAAAGATAACAGCGCGGGTACGGAATTTTTGTACCTCTTCGCTATTTTGCGCAAAGTCGGAACGCGCACGCCCAAAACTTTTATATTATCGTTTTTCAGCAGTCTTTTGTGAAAAGCGGCGTAATCGGGTTCGGCGCAGGTTTTAAGTTCTGTTAAAAGCTCTTCGTAAAGCGGCGTACCACTCATCGTCTTTTCTCCGTGTGTTGGCGGGGCTTGTGGACGGAAGATTTATAACAATCTCGTCCAGTCCTCCGTAGTGCTTTTTGAAAATTTTATAAGCCGTGCCGCCGTTTATAAGTATACACTTAACCTGCGAATTTTGCAAGACTTCGGCAAGATTTGCAACCTTAAAATTTTTAATGGTATCGTCGCGCGAGGCGGTTATTTCGCACTCGGTGACAATATCCCACAGTGCAATTTTGTTGCGCGTCAAAAAGTCCTTTTTGTCCTCAATGCTTCTCGGCAACGGTTCGCCGAAAAAGCTTGACACTATGCGCCAGAAGGCGTTTTGCGGATTGCCGTAATAAAATTCCACCGCACGGCTTTTTACCGACGGAAAACTGCCCAGAATAAGAACTTTGCTGTCGCTATGAAAAAACGGCGCAAAGCCCACGACTTTATCTTTCATATTATTTAAGCGGCTTGTCCACTTTTCCTACCAGCGCGGTTGCCTTGTACTTGTCGTCGAAATTGTATTCGATTGCTTCGCAGACGTCGCTAAGCTTGACGGTGTTAAGCTTGCCTACCCTGTCCTCGAAGTCGTAAATCTTGCCAGAGTAAATGAGTTCCTTTCCGTACAGAAGCATCTGCGAGCTGGTGCTCTCCTGCGCGAAAACGAGGGACGATAAAAGCTGTTCCTTGCCGCGCTTGAATTCGTCCTCGGTCAGATTTTTCTTTTTTATGCCCGCTATACAGTCGTAAATTGCTTCCACCGACTGCATATAGTTATCTGCGTTGACGCCAGCGTAAACGGTCAGAGCGCCCGACTTTTCGTAAGTCGTAACGTAGGAATAGACCGTGTAGGCAAGTCCAAGCTCTTCGCGCACGGTCTGAAACAATCTTGACGACATACTGCCGCCGAGCACGGCGTTCATTATCTGGGTTGCGTCGCACAACCTTTCGTATCTCTTCATCGAAGGGTACGCGATAGCGACGTGCACCTGCTCTATATCCTTGTTCTTATATAAATTTTTGGACTTTAACTCGACGTTAAGCTGACGCTTGTCCGCCTTGCGCGACGGCATAGAAGCAAAATACTTATTGGCAAGATCCTCGGCAAGCTCCACGGTGATATTGCCCGCCATAGAAATAACTACGTTATCCGCCGTATATCTGTCCTTCATGTACGCCGCAATATCGTCGCGCGTAAAACCCTTTACGTTCTTTTTACTGCCCAGAATGTTTCTGCCGTAATTTTCTTCACCGAAAAATGCTTTGGAAAGCAGGTCCAGACAAAGGTCGTCGGGTGTATCCTCGTTCATGCTAATCTCTTCTACGACGACGCCCTTTTCCCTCTTCATTTCGTCCTCGGGGAAGACGCTGTTCAGAAACAGATCGGAAAGAATTTCAAACGCTTCCGCCGCGTGGTTGGAAGTCGATTTCGCATAGTAGCAGGTTATATCCTTACTCGTAAAGGCGTTTACCTGCGCGCCTATCGCGTCCATTCTGTCCGAAATCTGGAAAGCGGTTCTCTTTTCCGTTCCCTTGAACATCATGTGTTCGATAAAGTGCGAAATGCCGTCCTCGCTATCGGTTTCGACCGACGCGCCCGTACCGACGATTATACCCATACTCACGGACATAAGTCCGCTCATCTGTTTTACGATAAGTCTGATTCCGTTATCTAATTGCCTGTAATGTACCATTATTCTCCTAGATTATAAGAGACGGTTACGGCGGTTAAGCCGTTTTCTCTTATGTAAGTTAAAATTTGCGGCAACGCCTGAACGGTGACGTCCATGGGGTGCATAAGTATAAATTCGCCGCTTTGCAGATTTTTTGTCGCGCGGCTTGCTATCAGCGAAACGTCCTTGTCGCGCCAGTCAATCGTATCCCTGCTCCACATAATGGTTCTGAGATTTAACGAGGTTGCGGCAGTTACGGTCGAATCGTTGAACGCGCCGGACGGCGGTGCGAAAAGCGCAATTTCACTGCCGAGCATTGCGTTTAAAAGCTTTACGCTGGTGCGGATCTCCGCAAGGTTCTCCTCGTAAGTCATCTTTGAATGGTCCTTGTGGAAATAGCCGTGCGAAGCGACCTCGTGTCCGCGAGCCGCAATTTCGCGCACGCAGTCTATATTGTCGTCCGCCCAGCACCCGCCGAGAAAGAAAGTTGCTTTGTACGAATACTCGTCCAGCAAATCCATAATCTTAACGACGTTTTCCGTGTTCTGATAGACGTTGAACATTAAACTTACGCCCTTCGGACTTTCCGACCTGTAAAACAGATTTTCGCCGTCGGAGGTAACTTCCGTTGCCTCTCCGCCCACGAAACCGACGATACTTATCGACGCGATTATTGCGCACAGTGCGATATTAACTATAACCGAAATTATTTTATTTTTCAACAGTTTGCCCCTAAATTAAAAATACTATTACTATTTTATTTAGAGGCGCGGCGGAAAATGTGCCTATTAT
>CAMWHW010000152.1 GCA_947174175.1 uncultured Clostridia bacterium
TATCAGCCGTTTAAAAAGCTGAACGATAAGTTGGTTAAATTATTCTTACGCTGATAAGGTTTGCGCCCCGCATTGAAATGCGGGGCGCAATATTTTAGTTAAAACAAAAACCCCGCACCGAAATGCGGGGTACAAATGGAGCTGCTAACCGGATTTGAACCGGTGACCTCGTCCTTACCAAGGACGTGCTCTACCTGCTGAGCCATAGCAGCATTTGAAACAAAAATTGCTTACTTGAATATTATATTTTAATTATTGCTTAATGTCAATTCATTTTAAAGCAATATTATTAAATTTTAAGGGATAAAATGCACGAAAACAATATTGAAAAAATAGCGGTGCGGACGGCAATCGTTACGATAATTATGAATACGCTTTTGACGGCGTTTAAATTTCTTGCAGGCTTTCTTGGTCATTCGCTTGCAATGATTTCGGATGCGATTCATTCCGCTTCCGACGTTTTGTCTACGGTTATAGTAATTATCGGTATAAAGATTTCGGCAAAGGCGGCGGATAAGGACCACGAGTTCGGGCACGAAAGATACGAGTGCGTTGCGGCAATTCTGCTTGCCGTTCTTCTGTTTATCACTGGTGCGGGTATCGGATACAGCGGCGTCACCAATATAATCAACGGATCCTATAAGACAGCGGAGTTGCCCGATTATCTTGCAATGTCGGCGGCAATAGCTTCAATCGTCATAAAGGAGGCAATGTTCTGGTATACCTGGGCGGCGGCAAAAAAAACTAATTCGGGCGCTTTGAAAGCCGACGCGTGGCATCACCGTTCGGACGCGCTTTCGTCTGTCGGCAGTTTGATAGGTATCGTAGGCGCAATGTGCGGCGTGCCTGTACTGGACAGCATTGCGGCAATCGTTATCTGTCTTTTGATTTTAAAGGCGGCAATAAGCATATTTATAGACGCCATAAACAAAATGACGGATAAGGCGTGCGACGTAAAAACCGAAACGGCGATTAGAGATTTTATAGCTTCCTGTGAGGGGGTGAAGAACGTAGACAGTCTTATGACAAGACTTTTCGGCAACAGAATTTACGTCGTGACGGAAATTGCCTGTGATGAAAATTTACTTTTAAGTGCGGCGCACGAAATAGCGGAAGCCGTTCACGACGGTGTTGAGGAAAACTTTCCGCTCGTTAAACACGTTACGGTGCACGTCAATCCTTATGCCGAGGGAAGTGAGATTGAAAGCGGTGGGGAACAATCGGAGGAAGAGAAGGAAGAGAAAGAAACGGATATTAACAATGCTTAATAAAGGCGGACTTTTGAGGTCCGCCTTTAAAATTCATATTTACTTTTTGTCGTTGCCATTCAGTAATGCTTGTGCTTTCGACGTCTGCGCAATAAATTTTTGCGCTGCGGCTTTATCGTTTTTGTGCTTTTTCAATATCGGCATCTGCTTAAAAAATCTCGTGCGTTCGAATTGAAGTGATTCGGGAGACATTTCGGCAATGTCGACGAGGGTGGAGCGGTTTACAACGAACAGTTTAAGTTCTTCGCTAAGTCCCGAATAGACCTCATCGAGTTTTTCGTTCGCCCATTTAACATATTGAGCATATTTAAGATAGCGGGACAAATCGTAAACGCGAGGAAGCACGGTGTTTAATTCCGCCCAAAGCTCGTCGTCGGTCTTTGCCTCAGGGTCAAGCAATTTGGTTATCTCTTCGGTTATGTCGCCAAGCCTCGGCGCGAATTTGGCCCTTTTCAGTACGTTATTGACGGCTTGCGTGCAGACCTCTTTCGGGTATTCGCAAAGTGCTTCATACCAGCTTTCAACCAGAAGTTCGCGTTCCAGATCGTTTGACGTAGCGTACGCATTTTCAAAGTTTAGTTGTATTTTTATTATTAGTTTTATTATATCGTCTCTATCAAGCGGATTCATATTAACCTCCGTTTTTGTGCGTTCCGTTAAGCTTTTCTATGGTTGAAGCCCATTCTTCGGTTACGCTTCGCTTTTTGGTTTTGATGGTTGCGGAGCCGTTTGCGAGGATATTTTCCACGGTATAAACTCCGCTGTTTTTCCAGGTGGAGAGCAGATAGTTCATTGCCGCCACGGGATTGTTTTTACCGGCGGAAAGCTCCGCCGCTTTAATTATCATTGCCTCGTTAAAACCCCAGTCGCGCCAACGGCTCAACGCCTGCCTATCGTAAGGAATAATCTTTCTCGTGAGTCCGCAGGCGTTAAGGATAGATTTAATAAATTTGTCGTCTTCTGCAAGCTGTTCCAGCAAGTGATTGATGCTGTCGTCGTCTACGAAAGCGTCGCGGTAGAGGTTTACGGTGAAATCGTTCATTGCGTCAAACGAATTTCTTCCGCTCAAAAAGCAGTAGTTTGCAATTTTTTTCAATGCTTCACCGCTGAAACCGTAGCCGCACCACACGTTGACGTAGTTTTCCACGTACGGGGTGGGGTCTGGCATATAAACGCTGAGCGACTTTGCAACCGCAAAAGCCGTATCGTAAAGCGAGTTTTTCATCTTACGGTAATCGTCAATTTCTTTCGAATCGAACTTGTTGTTCTTGTAAAGTTCGCTAATCGCTTCGTCCAGCTTTTCGAACGATTTGGTTTTGAAGCTCTTTGCCGCACATATTATTGCGTCTTCCGAATAACCCAGCCCGAACCACTTGTTCAGAAGCTCGCCGTCCTCGACTTCGGGCTGTCGCTTTATAGAGCACGCCGCAAATATTTTAAGCAGTGCGGCGGAAGAGGCGGTATAAGAGGAAAGTTTTTCTTCTATCTGAGAAGCCGTAGTCAAACCCGCGTCGCAAAAATTGCGCGCAACTTTTTTTATGTAAGAGGCGCTTATCTTGTCGCCCTTTAAATTCACGCAGTAATTGACAATCATCACGATAGCGTTGCGTTCCAGATTGTAATCTTCAAGCAGAATAAGATATTCGCGGAATTCGTTTTGGGAAATCATTCTGCCGCCGACTATCGACTGAATTTCGTCGTAAAGTCCTTCATATTTTTCGGGGTGCAGCTTTTTGGGTTTGCCGTAGTAATTGTCGCAGTCGAGAATTTTAACTTCGAAAGGGGAATGTGATATTACCGAAACTAGTTCGAACTCGTCAAGATATTCGAAATAGTCTTTAACCGCATCTTCCGTAATACCGAGTTTTGTCGCAAAATCGGCAATCGTATATTCGCTTTGCCCGTTCTGATAGAGGTAAAGCGCAAAAAGGTAGACCTTTACCGCAACGGGCTCCAATTCGGTAAGGTATTTGGTTATGAATTTGTTTTCGACGCTTGTAACCGATTTTTTGGTCAGTTCTTCCGCCACCGAAATAAAAGCCATGTTTAAAACTCCCGTTCAACGCTTGATTTATCCGACAAAAAGGAATATAA
>CAMWHW010000153.1 GCA_947174175.1 uncultured Clostridia bacterium
TTCCGCGGAAAGCGTCTTTACTCTTATCGAGCTTCTGAAATTTATCCAGAACGGCGTCTATACCGTCACTTTCGCGTATATCCTTAACGGACGACGAATCGTTGGTTTTGGAAATTTCGTAAACAAGCTCTTCGGCGTATTGGACGCTTTTCAGATTATCGTCGCTGGTCTGCGCATATTTGATAATTTCCCGTGCCGATTTTATCAGCTTTCTGTTTATCGAATCACGCTTTACGATATCAAAATAGTGACTGTAATTCGCCGAAGAAGGCGTAACCTGGGTAAGATTCGTAAGATAAGAAAGACCGCCGCTCCTTTCCAGATTGCCTTCGGTTTCCAGCTTGTCGGCAAGCGTTACCAAATCGAGAGGCTTGTGCTCGTAATAGACGAGCTTCATCGCGGAAAGAATATACTGGTGTGATTCCTGATAAAAATCATCTTCCACCAGATTTTCCAAGACGTCGGAAAGAATACCGTTATCAATGAGCATACAGCCCAAAAGAGCCTGTTCCGCGTCTAAATTATTGGGTAAAACGTTATTTTTG
This sequence comes from uncultured Clostridia bacterium, assembly GCA_947174175.1. Lineage (GTDB taxonomy): Bacteria > Bacillota > Clostridia > Christensenellales > Borkfalkiaceae > Coproplasma. Next base: position 546 of record CAMWHW010000153.1, read on the forward strand.
TCTGACATAGTACTTTATATTTTCATTAATTTTTCAAATTCGGTAAGAGTTTGTTCAAATTCCTTCATTGCAAATTCAAAAGGTTCCTTAGTCGAAAGGTCTACTCCCGCAAGTTTAAGCAGCGACACGGGGTCGGTTGACGAACCGCCTGATAAGAATTGGAAGTAATCTTTAACCGCAGGTTCCCCTTCTGTCAGTATTCTGTGCACGATATTGATTGCCGTAATAATTCCGGTGGCGTATTTGTAGACGTAGAAGGAAGAATAGAAATGTGGTATTCTGCACCACTCGCACGATATCTCGTAATCGTGCTCGATTTCGTCACCGTAATACTTTTTACCTATGTTCGAATAAATTTCGCAAAGGTTTTCTCTCGTCAGCGGATTACCTTCTTCAACGGTCTTATGCGCTTCGTATTCAAACTCGGCAAACATCGTCCGTCTGTGCAGAGTCGCACGAATCGAATCGAGATAGTAATTAAGAAGATATTTTTTAAGATTCGTATCCAGCGCGTGGGCAAGCATATCTTTCAAAAGAAGAACTTCGTTTACTGTGCTCGCCACTTCCGCTACGAAAATTTTATACTCGCTCTTAGCAAAAGGCTGATTCTTCTGCGAGAAATACGTGTGAAGCGAATGTCCCATTTCGTGCGCAATCGTAAATATATCGTTCAAAGTAGGTTGATAATTCAAAAGAACGTAAGGATGAACGCCGTAAACGCCTGCGGAATAAGCACCGTTGCGCTTACCGTCGGTCTCCTCTACGTCTATCCAGCGTTCGTCGCGACCGACGCGCAACAATTCCTGATACTCTTTACCCAACGCCGAAAGTCCTTCGATGACGTATTCATACGCTTCGTCGTAAGGCATTTTGATTTCAACGTTGCCGACAAGCGGCGCATACACGTCATAGAAATAAAGCTTATCGTAATTCAATATCTTTTTTCTGTCGGCAATATATCTGTGCATAACCGCACAGTTCTCGGTAACGCTTTCCAAAAGATTTTCGTATATTTTCTTATCAACATCCTCGCTAAAAAGCGCGTGAGACAAGCACGAATCGAAATTGTAGACTTTACTTAAAAATACGTCCTTTTTTACGTTGCCGTAATAGTTAGCCGTAATCGTGTTAAGCAAACCTATATATGCGGAATAATATTTTTTATAAGCTTCCGCACGCTTTGCACGGTCTGCCGAATGAAGAATCAAGCCGTACAGTCCGTGCGTAAGCTTGCACGGTTTACCGTTATACTCTATCGCTGGTAAAGGCAAATCGGCATTGTCAATCATTGCGAAAATATCGCCGAACGAACCAAGAGTTTCACTGGAAAGAGCGACGAGCTTTTCCTCCTTTTCGCTTACGACGTGCGCCTTACGCTTAATCAGAAGCGCTATCTGGTAATCGTAGTCGGAAAATTCGGGATCTTCGATAAGCTCCTGTAAGTATTCGTCGTCCTGCGCAGCCATCTCAGGCTCGCAAAATGCGGTTGCCGAACAATAGCGCGAATAAATCATATCGATTTTTCCGCTGTACGCGTTGTACTTTGCAATTCTCGTATCCTCGTCACGCTTCAAATTGGCGTAAACAGCCAGGCGTTCCAACTCCGCGGTGACCTTATCGTTTTCTTTAAGATACTTTAATAACGTATCCTTGTCGCCGAGGTTGCCCGCGTATTTGGAAAAATCAAGCTTCAAGTATAACTCGTCGGCTTCCTTTTCCCAAATTTCGTCGCTTGTAAAAATCTGTTCAACGTTCCATGTGTGTTGTACGTCAACGTCTTTTCTTTCCATCAGTCACTTCCTTTTAATTCTTATTTGAATGTATCGGGGCGGGAATCAGACCGCCGCGAGCAATAAATTTTTCACTTGACTTATCGTGTACGGGCATAATAGGCGCTCTTCCCAAAAGTCCGCCGAAATTAACCTCTTCACCGACTTTTTTGCCGGGCACGGGGATAACCCTGACTGCCGTCGTCTTATTGTTTATCATTCCGATAGCCGCTTCGTCCGCAATAATTGCGCTTATCGTCGAAGCCGAAGTATCACCGGGAATAGCTATCATATCCAGCCCCACGGAGCATACCGCAGTCATTGCTTCGAGTTTATCGAGATTTATGTCGCCGCGCTCAGCAGCCTCTATCATTCCTATATCTTCCGAAACGGGAATAAACGCGCCAGAAAGTCCGCCCACCTGCGAACTTGCCATAACGCCGCCCTTCTTGACCGCATCGTTCAGCATTGCCAGGCACGCAGTAGTGCCATGCGTTCCGACGCTTTCCAAGCCGATTCCTTCCAGAATCTGCGCCACCGAATCACCGCGCGCAGGAGTCGGCGCAAGCGACAAATCGACTATACCGAAACGGGCGTTCAATCTCTTAGCAGCCTGTTTTGCAATGAGCTGACCCGCTCTCGTAATTTTAAACGCGGTACACTTTATTGTTTCCGCAAGCTCCGCAAGATCGGCTTCGGGAACCGCTTCGATTGCGTGCTGAACGACTCCGGGACCAGATACGCCCACGTTGATAACCGTATCGCTCTCGCCCACGCCGTGAAATGCGCCAGCCATGAAAGGATTGTCCTCGACGGCGTTGCAGAAAACTACGAGCTTTGCGCACCCGAAACCGTCTCTGTCCGCCGTCGCCGCAGCAGTGTCCTTCACGACTTGTCCCATCAGCTTAACGGCGTCCATATTGATACCCGATTTAGACGAGCCGACGTTGACCGACGAACATAACATATCCGTCGTTGACAGCACTTCGGGAATAGTATTTAAAAATACTCTTTCGTAATCGGCCGTTCCCTTA
>CAMWHW010000154.1 GCA_947174175.1 uncultured Clostridia bacterium
CAATACGGTATATACGCGTAGCTTACTTTTTTGTATCTGAGCAACTCCGCAAGTCCGCCGCAATGCTCGTCCTTTACCGACGAACAAATCAGATAATCGATATTATCCACGCCGCGCGAATTGAGAAATTTCAGGATATGCAGAGTATTGGGATAAGCGCCGTCTCCGCCGTCTATCAAAACGTTTTTGCCGTCGGGAAGTTCTATTAAAATACAGTCGCCGAAGCCCGCGTCCGCATAGCTTACGCGCAGTACTCCCTTTTCGTTTTTATTCCCCTTAACCAGATACGCCGTGAGGTATCTTACGGGCACGAAAGCGTTGGTAATAAGTATTGCCGCGATAAGAACAACGCAAATTGCGGTGGTTACTATTAAGGCGATTATGCGTTTGGACAGTTTGCTTTTTCTTCCGTTCATTGACAATCGAATAGCCTGGTTGTTTTACCGATTACGTATACGTAGTTAAGTATACAGTAAACGGCGAAATTTGTAAAATAAAAAAGCGGTTTTTTACAAAACCGCTGAAAGAATATGCAAAAATCAATCGGAAGCTTCGCCGTCGAAGAAGTTGAGCGACAGATTGGGAAGCTTGTGGAAAACCTTTGCGGGCTTTAACTGCTTTTCAAGATGCTTAGGCAGGTTGACCAGGTGCAGCGACGTGCAGCCGACGAAAGCCTGTCTGCCTATCTTCTTGACCGAAGCGGGCAAGTCGAACGCAACCAGCGAACGGCAGTTCATAAACGCTACTTCGCAGATGCTTGAAAGGCTTCTGGGGAAGTTGATTTCACGCAGTTCATAGCACTCCGCAAACGACCACGCGCCGATTTCGGTCAGCGTGTTGGGCAGCACAACCTTTCTCAGCTTTTCGCAGTGAGAGAAAACGCCCTCGGGTATTCTGATAATCTTGGCAGGCACGGTTATCTTTTCAAGCGATACGCAGAAGTCGAAAGCGCGGCGGCTTAACGTATGCAGGGTTTCGGGAAGGTTGATTTCCTTTATGGCGCTACACGCGCGGAAGGCGTTTGCGCCAATGAACTTCAAGTCCTGCGGAATATCGATTTTAGTAAGATTGCCGCAGTTGCTGAATGCGCCGTCGTCAATCATCTGCAACGTTGCAGGCAAAGTGATTTCCGTAAGGCTGTCGCACCACGAGAATGCGTTTTTACCGATAAGTTTAAGCTTGGGAGGCAGATAAACTGTCGTAACGTCGCTGTTGGAGAAGGCGTTTTCGCCTATCCTCGTAATGAAGTCTGGCACGCGCGTAACCCTTGCCGTACCGATATATTTGATAACTTCGTCGTCGACTATAAGATAGTCGGAAAGGTTGACCAGAGTATTGCGGTCAAGCGATGGGTCGTCAAGCGCGGCGTCCTGCGGGATAATGTCGTCCATACGCTCTTTAAGCGTTCTGTCGTCCATATCGTCGAGCGGCGCCAAAGGTTCGGGCGGTTCGTCGGGAAGCTCCTCCACTATGGTTATAATCTCTTCCGACTGCACCTCGTCCTTGACGTCGAAAACTTTTGCAACGTCGTTAACGCCAGATGCTACGTACTCCTCTTCCGAGCCGAAGGAATCCGAGTAATCCTCGTCCTCCAATTCCGCGCCCGCGGAAGCGTAGAAACGGAAATAGATATCCGCGCCTATGGGGAATACCTTGCCGCCCTTGACTCTTTTAAAAAGTCTGCCCGGCAAAGTTACCTCAACAAGGTTCGTGCAACCGTAAAAGGCGCCCTTGCCTATGGACGCAAGTTTGACGGGAGTGGTTATTTTTTTAAGGCTGGTGCAGTTGGCAAAAGCGTAGGGCGCAATGCGCACTACGTCCTTGGGCAAAGTCAGCTCCTCTGCATTGCCTTTATATTTCAGCACGGTGCCGTGCTTTATATTCAGTTCTTCCTGATTTTCTTCCATCAAACCGTCCTCCCAGAAGGCGAATCATCTTAATGCGTGTATATATTATAACATATTACGCGGGAAAATCAATCGAAATTGCGAAAATATCGCGCCTAAATTATAATTGCGCGTGTATCGTCCTGGAAATGACGTCGTCCTGCTGCTCCTTGGTCAGCTTGTTGAAGTTGACCGCATAGCCCGATACCCTGATGGTGAGCTGGGGATATTTTTCGGGATGAGCCTGCGCGTCCAGCAGCGTTTCGCGGCTGAACACGTTTACGTTTAAGTGATGACCGCCGTCCGCAACGTACGCGTCCAGCATATTTACAAGATTATCTGCCTTTGACATAATTAATCTCCTTTTTAAAATTTAATCGTCCTTGCCGAGCGACGCGGGGGTTACCGAGAAGGTGTTGGAAATGCCGTCGCGCGAGTATTCGTAGGGAAGCTTTGCAACCGATTCCAGCGACGCAAGCGCGCCGTTTTTATCCCTGCCGTGCATGGGGTTTGCGCCCGGAGCAAGCGGCGTGCCCGCCCTTCTGCCGTCGGGGGTGTTGCCCGTCTTTTTACCGTATACGACGTTGGACGTTATCGTAAGAATGGACGTCGTGGGAACGCTGCCGCGGTAGGTGTAATGGCTCTTTATCTTGTTCATAAAGGTCTTAACCAGCCATACCGCAATCTGGTCCACTCTGTCGTCGTTGTTGCCGTACTGGGGGAACTCTCCCTCCGTTTTAAAATCGACTACAAGTCCTTCCTCGTTGCGGACGGGATAAACCTTTGCGTACTTGATTGCCGAAAGCGAATCGACCGCGCACGAAAGTCCCGCGATACCCGTTGCGAAGAAGCGACGCACCTGCGTGTCGTGCAGCGCCATTTCAAGCGCCTCGTAGGAATATTTGTCGTGCATATAGTGAATGAGGTTCAAGGTGTTGACGTACAAACCCGCAAGCCAGTCCATCATCTGCTCATATTTGCACTTTACCTCTTCATAGTTCAAAGGTCCGTCGCCGAGCACGGGCGAATACATGGGCGATACCTGCAAGTGCTTGCCCGTCTTTTTGTCGAGAGTGACCTCGTCCTTGCCGCCGTTGATGGCGTACAAAAGGCACTTTGCAAGGTTTGCCCTTGCGCCGAAGAACTGCATATCCTTGCCCACGCGCATACAGCTTACGCAGCACGCTATGCAGTAGTCGTCACCCATTTCGGGGCGCATTAAATCGTCGCTTTCGTACTGAATCGCCGAAGTTGCAATGGACGTTTCAGCGCAGAATTTTTTAAAGCCCGCGGGCAGGTTGCGCGACCATAAAACCGTGAGGTTGGGTTCGGGCGCGGGACCCAGGTTGGAAAGCGTGTGCAGTATTCTGAACGAATTTTTTGTGACCAGCGTTCTGCCGTCCACGCCCATACCGCCGATTGATTCGGTTACCCAGGTGGGGTCGCCCGAGAACAG
>CAMWHW010000155.1 GCA_947174175.1 uncultured Clostridia bacterium
CAAGCGGCGCAAGGAACAAATTATTGGGCGTAGTGATTTTGCCTATCTCAATCTTTTTTAAGCGCATTTTTTGCCTTCACCCAATAGTAGTCCAGTTCCAGCTCGGCCCTCGCGGACATATTTTTGCCGTCCGCAATAATCAGTTTTTCGCACTCCACGAAGCGGTTTACGAATTTGTCGGTTGCGGCGCGCAGAGCCTCCTCGCAGTCCACGCCCGCAAGACGGCAGGTGTTTACCGCGGCAAACAGAACGTCACCCGCCTCATCAAAGGTAGCCGCCTTGTCGCCCGCCTGCATTGCCTCCACCATTTCCTTGACCTCCTCCCACAGCTTTTCGGAGGCGGAAACGGGGGAAAGAAAGTCCATACCGCTCTTGCCCGCGCGCTTGCCCACCTTTTGCGCGCGCATACACGCAGGCATATTTTTAGGTACCGCCGCAACGCTTTCGCCATACGTGGTCATATGCTTTTCTTTCAATTTGTTCTTATCCCACACGCCCAGCGCCTCGCTTTCGCTTGCCGCCTTGTCGCCGCCGAAAATGTGCGAGTGGCGGAATATCAGCTTTTTAACGTTGCCCGTCGTCGCGTCAATGTGGTTAAACGCGCCCTGCTCTTCCTTCAACAGTGCGTGGAACGCCGCCTGCAAAAGTATATCGCCCGTCTCTTCCAAAATGCCGTCGTCATCGTCGCGCTCTATCGCGTCGGCAAGCTCGTAAGCTTCCTCTATAACGTTGCTCTTTATGCTTGCGTTGGTCTGCGCTCTGTCCCAGGGACAGCCGCCCGGCGCGCGCAGAACCTCCACCATATGTACCAGGTCTGCAAAGTCGTAGCGGTCCTTTTTCAGAAACTCGCCCTCTTCCACCGCAACCGCGCAGGTAAGGTCGTAATTTTTCTGTCTGTCTATTTCGTAAATTTTAATCTTTTTCGCCTCGCCGCCGCGCACGAATACGCAAGTCGTTTCCTCGCCGAACAAATCGGAAAGCACGATTTTTACTTCCGAAGCGGCAAAGTCGTCGTCCACGTCGTATACGACAGCCGCGCGGCAGCTTTTGAGAGAACGCACCTCGTAAGCGGAAAGCGCGGTCACAGCCGAGTTGTTCAGCCTTGCAAGATTTTTTATGTGAGAAACGCGGGAAACGCCCTCGTAAACGACGGCGTTTTTATCCCTTTTCAATATTATTTTGCAAGCCTCGTCCTCGCTGACGGCGCCGTCCACGCAGTAGCACACCGCGTGTTCTTTACCGGCGTTAAGAACCGACTTTGCAAGATTTTTATTAAGCGTATCGAAATTGCGCGAGCTTTCGAAAACGCCGTCCAGCGTTTCCACGGTATAGCCCGCAAGACTTTTAAAGCTCTGCGTGTGCGCGGTGTGTGCCAGAATTTTATCCGCTCCGTCCAGCGCGCGCTTAGCCGACTGCGTTAAGTCCCCTTCCCTTATTCCCAAGCCTATCAGCGTTATTGACATCTTCGTGCCCCTTTCCGTTCTTTATAAGAATAATATAACAGAAATTGAGCACGACCGCAACAAAATAACAGCAGTTTGCCGAAACCGCTACGCCGATTATCGAAAGGGGCGTAAACGCAACCAGCGCCGCGGACAGCGCAACGCGCATTGCCGCAGTTACCCACTGCGTAACCGTGCCGAGCAGCGGTCTGCCAAGCGAGGTTATGCAAGCCGACGACGTTTGCACAAGTGACGAAGTGACCGCGTTAATGGACATTATGCGCACGAGAGTTATCAGCAGTCCCTTTTCGCTTGCGCCGAGCGAGGGGAAAATTATGCGCGCAGCAAGGGGCGCGAAGATATATAAAAGCACCGCGAACGGCACGGCGATTGCCGCCGTATACAACAGCGCTTTGCCCGCCTGCTTTTTGGCGCCCTTGAAATCGCCCTTGGCTGCCAGCGGCGAAATGTTTGGCACACTTGCCGCCGCAAGTCCGTAGGTGACCGAAACGGGCAGATTGATTATGGTTACCGCACAGCCCGAAAAAATGCCGTACAGCGCGGTGGCGTTTTCCGCCGAGCTTCTTAAAATATTTACTACCGCAATGCTTTCGGCAAGCTGTCCCGCGGGGAGCGCTATCGCCGTGAAGGTGAGCGGAATCGTGTAGGCAAGTATGCTCTTTACGGAAGCCTGACTTTCGCGGTACAGCGGTCTTACCTTGCCCCTTGCGCCCAGATAGAACGCGGCGGCAAGCGCGCAGGTTATTACCTCGCTAACGGTAACGGCAAGCACTGCCGCCGCGGTTGCGCGCGCTACGTTGCCGCGGAAAAAGTTTGCAAGCGCAATGCCCGCCGCCACCTTTACCGCCTGTTCCGTGACCTCCGTAACCGCCGTGGGATACATATTGCCCTTGCCCTGAAAGTAGCCGCGCACGACCGAAATTATCGCGACGAAAAATACCGACGGCGACAACAGACGGCAACACAGCGCAACCTCAGGCTGCCCCTGCGCGGCGGCAAGCGGCGCGGAGAACGCAAACATTAAAAGCGAACCTATCAGCCCTATTCCGCCGTACAGATAAAACGCCTTGCGCTCCGCTCCGTGCGCTCCGCCCGAGGATATAAGCCGCGCAATACCCGTTGGGATACCGCTTGCCGACACCGTTAAAAGTATGCAGTACAAGGGGTATACCATCTGGTAAATGCCCATACCCTCGCCGCCCAGAAACGCGACGAGGGGTATGCGGTAGACGGCGCCCAAAAGCTTGGAAAGAAAGCCGCCGACGGATATTATTATTGCGCCTTTTAGATAGCTTTGTCTTTTCATAATTTTACAGCTTATTATAAACCGCGAAGATGCAAGCAAGACAAGGCGGGTGCGCAAATGACGACGGGAGCGTACACAGACGTACGTGACCGAGGAATGCGTAAACCCAACGCAGTATTGCGCCGCATATGCGCGGTTTTACTCGAATTGATTGGCAAGTATTGTTGCGCTAAGCTGTGCAAGCTTGCACGCGGCGGGCTCTATTCTTGCGCCCTGCTCGGTGGAAATGAGCGCCACCGCGCCAAGGCAGTCGCCGTTGGATACTATGGGCACGATTATCTGCGCGGTGATGGCGTTTGCGCCGTCGTCGCAGATGGGCACTATGTCGCCGCCTTCGGAAAGGTTGGCGATATAGCTCTTGCGCTCCTGCATAATTTTATCCAGCTTGTGCGAAACGGCTTTACCCGCAACTTCCCTTTTTCCGCTGCCCGCCGCGTGAAGCACCTCGTCCGTATCGCATACGATTGCAAGGTGACCGGAAAGCTCCGAAAGGCTCTTCGCCGTGCCCTCGGAAAACTTTTCAAGCGAAGCTATGGGTGAATATTTTTTGAGCATAAGCTCGTC
>CAMWHW010000156.1 GCA_947174175.1 uncultured Clostridia bacterium
CTATTAAGTCCTTGCATATACGCTTGTCGAAACGCGCGGCTTTTTCCTCGCTCTTTACCGCCTTTAATTTGCGGATAAGCACGAACACGGTCAGCATGGTTGCCGCCGCCTGCGAAATGAAAGTCGCCCACGCCGCGCCCGCAACGTCCCAGTGGAACGCGCAGACGAATAAAAAGTCCAGCCCGACGTTGAGCACCGACGAAAACACGAGGAACAGAAAGGGCATTTTGCTGTCGCCGAGCGCCGAGCATATGCCGCAGCCGATATTGTATAAAAATACGAAGGGCAGCGAGCCGAGATATATGTAGAGATAGCTTAAACTGTCCTTGATGATGACGGGGTTGGTGATGTCCAGAATATACATGGAAGGGCGCGCAAGCCCGAACCCGAGTGCCATTACCGCCGCGCACAGCACCGAAAAAGCAATCAGCGCGGTGTTGACCGTCTCCCTTACTTTAAGATTGTTCTTTGCGCCGAAAAACTTTGCCACGGTTACCGAACAGCCGCCGTTGCAGCCCAGCGCAAACGCAAGCAGAATGTTGACCATAGTGGAAGCTTCACCCACAGAGGTGAGCGCCGTCTGCCCGTCCGCCGCAAAGTTGCCGACTATCAGCAAATCGGCAAGCGAATACGCCTGCTGAATCATAGCGCTGCCCAGCAGCGGAAGCGAATATAAAAGCAGCGTTTTCCACACGTTGCCCTTGGTTAAATCGACCGTCTTTTGTCCTTTCATATCGTTCATATTATAGCACTTCGCCCGCCGATTGCAACCGGCGGGCGAAAAATGTAAAATATTGTTTATAACTTTCACAAAGGTAACACTTGATGTTAAGTTCTTACAGGGTCAGTCGCCGTCCCCCGTCTTCTGCACGGAGGGCGATGGAACCGAATACAAATCAAACTCCTCGTCTATGTCAAAGTCGCTGTCGTCGTCGAATGCGGCAAGCTTGGAAACAGACACCTCGTAAGCGGTCATGGTGACGAAGCTTTCATCGGGCTGTTTCTTCTGGTACTCGCGCGACTGTATTCTGCCCGACAGCGCAATCTTGTCGCCGACGGCAAGGTTTTTGACGAAGCGCGCGTTCCTGCCCCAGGCTATCGCAGGGATATAGTCGCTCTTGTTATAGGAGCGGTTGACGGCGATAAGCAAATCGGCAATCTCGCGGTTGAATGGCGTGGTGCGGTAAACGGGCGGCTTGCATATGTAGCCCGAAAGCACTATGCTGTTGGGGTTTTTGCCCGGATGATAGTCTAGAACCTCCCTCACGAAAACGGTGAGCATCAGCCTCGATTTTCCGTTTTCCAGCTTGTTGTAGGAGCGGAACTGCCCGAGGGCGCACAGCTCGTCACCCTTCTTCATTCCGCCGCCCATAAGCCTTTCGGACACGGTTACAGGCAAGACGTCCGCCTGCCCCGACAGTCTGTTGACTTCAACGAAAAATTCGTAAAAGCCCTCCCCGAATACCTCGTGCGAAAAAACGGCGTCAGAAGCTATCGTTCCGCAGATATACACCCTGTTGTTCTTTTCGGTCAAGTAGTTCATAAAATTTACCTCTATATTTTGTATTTCTTTTTCGTTTTAAGTCGCGGGCTTTTGCCTGCCGGTTACGTCCATCATATAATTCTCTCTGTATATGAGCTCGCCGATGGGCACGAACTTATAGCCCTTGTTTTTAAGCGTTTCCACTATTATGGGCACCGCCTCCGCCGTGTGCAGACCGTTGTTGTGCATGAGTATTATGGAGCCGGACTTTACGCCGTTGATTACGCGCATTGCAATGTCGGTTGCCGAAAGGTCGCGCCAGTCAAGGGAATCGACGTCCCACTGAATGCAGTAGTAACCTTCCTCCGAAGCGGTTTTTACAAGTCTGTCGTTATAGTCGCCGTAGGGCGGGCGGAACAGCTCCACGTCCTTGCCCGTTACGTTTTTAATCGCCTCAGACGAGGTTTCGAGTTCCAGCCTTATTTCCTCCGCGTTCTGTTTGGACATATAGGAGTGCGTTGCCGAGTGAGTGCCTATTTCGTGCCCAGCCTCGTCGATTTTCTTGACGTATTCGGGATATTTTTCCGACCAGAACTCCACCATAAACCAGGTTGCCTTAACCTCGCCTACGCGCAGGTTGTTTAAAATCTGGTCGGTGTAGTCCGTGCCCCACGCACAGTCGAAGGAAATGGAAATAAGCTTATCGTCCCTTTCCACCGAATATATGGGCAGAAGCCTGGGGGTATTGCCGTACCAGACGGCGTAAGCGCCCGAAAAATACGCACCGAGGGAAAGCGCCGTTATTGCCACGGCAGTAAAAACGCACGCTATCAAGCTTTTGAATTTAACTATCAACGTCAAACTGCTCACCTATTTTAGCAAAATCATAATCTACAAATTTTTGTGATTTTGTCTTATTTTGTCTAGTTCACACGAAAGCGGCTTTTGCAAAATTTGTCCGCCTTGTCCGCGCCCTGTGATATAAATTATTTTTATCCTTTCGCGATTATGACTTTTTTTGCGCACGCAAAAAAAGCGCGGGCGCAATTTTCATTGCGCCCGCGCGTTTATATCAGTTATTAAATTCAGCCGAGAATTAGTTTTTTGATTATTTCGTCGGCTTTCTTTATGTCCGCCTTGCCCTGCGTTGCCTTTTTGACGAAGCCGTACAGAGCGAAAATCGCCTTTTCCTTGCCCGCCTTAAAGTCGGCAACTGCGTTGGGGTTTGCTTCGACCGCCTGACGGCAAATGCTTTCCAGCTCGCCTTGGTCCATACCCGCAACGTCCTCGGGCTTAATGTAAGCCGAAACGGGCTTGCCCTCCTCCGCCATAGCCGAAAGAGTTTTCTGCGCGAGAGTTATATTAATCTTGCCTTCGTCAACTAGCTTGACCAGCGTTGCCATCTCCTCCGCCGATACGGGAAGGGCGAACTTTTCCTTGTCCTCCTCGGTTTCCAGCTTGGAATAGAGCGTGCCGACAATCAGATTGACCGTGTTTTTTATACCCGCGCCGAGAGCAAACGCTCTTTCCGCAAAGTCGCATACGCGCTTGTACTTATACATAAGCTTGGCGGTTGCGGGGTTGATTTTCAGCTCGTCGATATAGCGGTGCAGCTTGTCGGTGGGAAGCTCGGGCAGGGAATTTCTGATTTCCTCCACCTTGCTTTCGGGAATGACCACGGTGAGTATATCGGGCTCGGGGAAATAGCGGTAGTCCTGCGCGTCCTCCTTGGTGCGCATAACCGAGGTTTCGCCCGTGTGCTCGTCGTATCTAAGCGTTGCCTGCACGATTTGACCGCCGCCCTCTATAACTTCAATCTGCCTTTGGTATTCGTAAGCCATAGCC
>CAMWHW010000157.1 GCA_947174175.1 uncultured Clostridia bacterium
CTTCCTCCATCATCTCGAAGTACGCCTTCATCTCGTCCTTAGTGGCGAACGCTACGCCGTAAATACGGGTAAGCATCTTGTTCTTTTCGTCGCCGCGCCAGTAAGCGCCTGCAATCGACGTCAGTTTGAAAGCCTTGATTTTACCCGTCGAAGGCAGGTGCGGTCCTCGGCAAAGGTCGGAAAAGGTTCCTTGCTTATAGAAGGAAATTACGGCGTCCTCGGGCAAATCGTTGATAAGCTCTACCTTGTACTTTTCGCCGTACTTGGTCATAAGCGCAACCGCCTCGTCCCTGGGCAATTCAAACCTCTTAATGGCAATATTCGACTTAATGATTTTCGCCATCTCGGTTTCGATTTTTTCAAAATCTTCCTGCGTGATAGGCGTCTTGAAATCGATATCGTAATAAAAACCGTTCTCGATTACGGGTCCGATTGCAAGATTGCAGGTAGGGAATACAGTCTTGACCGCCTGTGCAAGCACGTGCGAACAGGTATGGCGGTAAACTTCCAACCCCTCCTTATCCTTTAAAGTGACAATTTCCAGCTTGTCGCCGTCGTTTAAAACCGTGCAAAGATCAACGAGTTTTCCGTTTATCTTTGCCGCAACTGCCGCACGCGCAAGTCCTTCGGAAATTGCCGAAGCCGCGTTTGCGCAGGTTGCCCCTTCGTTCAGACTGATTTTGTCACCGTTCTTTAAAATTATTTCCATAAAATTATCTCCTCCTCCCGAACACGGGAGACGTTTTTTTGCATTAAAAAAGCCCTTAAACTTATCTAAAAGTTTAAGGACGCAATATCGTTTGCGCGGTTCCACCTTAATTGCCGAAATGACCGACCGCTCTTTACAAGCCGCAAATAATTTCAGAAGTGGTTTCCCGTTATCCTTCGGAATAAGCGCTTTCCAGCAAAACGCGCTCTCTCTGTAAAACCTGCGGCGGTACTTGTCTTCATATACGGCTCACTTTATTCAATTGCCTATATTTTAGTACGCTTTTTGCCTTTTGTCAACGACTTTAACGACTAAATACAATAAATTTAATTGCCAAAAAGTTCACGGTTATGTATAATATATGGAAACAAATTCAAGGAAGCGCACTATGCCTTACGTTAATTTCAATCAAGTAGAAAAAAAATGGGCGGAATACTGGGAAAAGAATAAGACTTTCCACACCAACCTACACGATTTTTCCAAACCCAAGTACTACGTTCTGGATATGTTCCCCTATCCCTCGGGTGCGGGCCTGCACGTAGGTCACCCCGAAGGCTATACCGCAACCGACGTCATTGCAAGAATGAAGCGCATGCAGGGCTTCAACGTTTTGCACCCCATCGGCTTTGACAGCTTCGGTCTGCCTGCGGAGCAGTACGCCATAAAGACAGGCAACCACCCCGGCGGTTTTACCGAAAAGAATATCGAGAATTTTACCAAACAGCTTAAAATGCTCGGGCTTACCTACGACTGGGACCAGACCGTATCAACCTGCGACCCCGCCTACTACAAGTGGACACAGTGGATATTCAAGCAGTTGTGCGAAGCGGGGCTGGCAAGATACGTCGAAACGCCCGTAAACTGGTGCGAAGAGCTTGGCACCGTACTTGCAAACGACGAAATTATCGACGGCAAGAGCGAGCGCGGCGGCTATCCCGTCGTTCGCAAGAATATGAAGCAGTGGGTAATCGACATAAACAAGTATGCCGAAAGACTGCTGGAAGGGCTTGAAGAACTCGACTGGCCCGAGGCCTCCAAGGTTGCCCAGCGCAACTGGATAGGCAAGTCCGTCGGCGCGAAGGTTGACTTTAAGGTCGACGGCATCGACGCAAAATTTACAGTATTTACTACGCGCTGCGATACGCTTTTCGGCGCAACCTACTGCGTTCTGGCGCCGGAACATAATCTGGTTGACAAAATCACCACTCCCGCGCAGAAAAAAGAAATCGAAGCTTACAAGGCGGCGTGCGCAAGCAAATCCGAACTGGAAAGAACCGAGCTCAACAAGGAAAAGACTGGCGCTTTTACAGGTGCGTACGCTATAAATCCCGTAAACGGCAATAAAGTTCCCGTTTATATTTCCGACTACGTGCTTACTTCGTACGGCACAGGCGCAATTATGGCCGTACCCGCACACGACGAGCGTGACTACGATTTTGCAAAAAAGTTTAATTTGCCGATTATCCCCGTACTTGCAGGCGGAGACGTCGAAAAACAGGCTTACACTGAGGACGGTGAGCACATTAACAGCGGCTTTTTGAACGGACTGAACAAGCAGGACGCAATCAACGCAATGATTGACTGGCTTGAAAAGCACGGCTGCGGAGAAAAAGCCGTCAGTTATAAACTGCGCGAGTGGATATTTGCCCGTCAACGTTACTGGGGCGAACCTCTCCCCGTCGTCCATCTTGAAAACGGCGAGGACGTTTTGCTGTCGGACAGCGAACTGCCGCTCACGCTTCCAGAGATGGACGATTATAAGGCGCACGGCGGCAACGCACCGTTGGAAAACGCAAAAGACTGGGTTAACGTTACCGTCAACGGCGTCAAGGGCAAGCGCGAAACGACGACCATGCCGGGCTCCGCAGGTTCCAGCTGGTACTTTATGCGCTATTGCGACCCCCACAACGAGAAAACTTTTGCAGACTACGACCTTATGAAATACTGGCTGCCCGTTGACTTTTACTGCGGTGGCAAGGAACACCTCGTCGGACACCTGCTCTATTCGCGTTTCTGGACGAATTTCCTGTTTGACAAAGGTTTGGTACCCTATAAAGAGCCTTTCAAGAAACTTTTCCACCAGGGTATGATTTTGGGCGAGAACGGCGAAAAAATGTCCAAATCTTTGGGAAATGTCGTCAATCCCGACGACGTCGTAAAAGATTACGGCGCGGACGTTCTTAGAATGTACGAAATGTTTATGGGACCCGTCGCCGATACCAAGCCCTGGAACACGGCTAACATAGAAGGCGTAAAGAAATTTATAGACAGAATTTACAGGCTGTACTGCGAAAGCGACGTTATCTCCCCCGCTCCCAATAAAAATCTGGAAAAAATATATAACCAGACGGTTAAAAAAGTCGGCGAAGACTACGTGGCAATGAAAATCAACACAGCTATTTCCCAGATGATGATTTTCGTAAACGCAATTTATAAGGAAATCGGCGAAGGAAGAAACTTCCCGACCGAATACGCCGAAGGCTTGATTAAATTATTAAATCCCGTTATCCCCTTTATTACCGAAGAAATCTGGTCAACGGTTCTGGGACATGAGGAAACCATTGCTTATGAAAGCTGGCCGACTTACGAC
>CAMWHW010000158.1 GCA_947174175.1 uncultured Clostridia bacterium
GTTTTAAACTGCTTATTGAAATCCGTATCAGGATTATTAAATTCTGTCATTGGGAAGTGTCGGGAAAAAGCTACTTGTGAACTGCTTGTCGTTGAGATAGGCAAGCCCGCCCGAAAGATGAAAGGTCAGGCTGCGCGCAACCAGAATCTGGCGTGCGGCTTTATATTTTTTGTTGAGCGCGGCGTTGCCGTACTTGCCGTCGCCCAGCACGGGACAGCCGATTGACGAAAGATGCGCGCGTATCTGGTGTGTCTTGCCGGTATGCAGGGTGACCTTAACAAGCGCGTAATCGCCGAAGCTTTTCTGCACATCGTATTGAGTGACTATTTTCACTCTGTCCGCCGCTGGCGTGCCGAATACGCGCACCGTGCCCGAAGCCGCGTCCTTGGTCATATACGCCGTCAGCGTTGCGCTTTGCGCCTTGAAATTGTTTTGCGCGAAACACAGATATATCTTTTCCACCGCCCGTTCTTTGAACGCGGAAATAAGCGCCTCCTGCGCCTGTCCGCTCTTTGCAAGCACGATAAGACCGCAGGTGTTTCTGTCCAGTCTATGCACGGGGTAATACACGCTGCCCAGTTCGGAAAACAGCCCCTCGCTGGAAACGCCGTCGAACTTGTCCGCGACTAAAATATTTTCATCCTCGTAGATGACGGTATGCGAAGGCTTGTCCTCCTGCGCGGGCGTGGTGTAATAAGTCACCTCGTCCCCCGCTTTAAGCGCACAGCTTTTGCGCTGTCTGACGCCGTTCACGCGGACGTCTCCCTTTTTGAGCAGAACGCTCAAAACGAAGCTGCCCTGCGGATAGGTCGCGTCGGTAAAGTCTTTTAAATTTGTATCTGTCGTAACGGTAAATTTTTTCATAGAAGCGAAAGTATAAATGCGGTGAGATACGCCAGCACGAAAGCAAAGGCGAGCTGTGCAAGATTGTAGAGCGCGGTGCGTTTAAGCCCTATTTCCCTGACCGAAGCGGCGAACGCCGATATGCACGCGGGACAGCACAGGAAAAACACACACATTGCAACCGACGGCGCAAGCCCCAGCGAAAGTCCTTCGGGTATGAGCATTGCAATGGTAGCCGCTACGTTTTCCTTGGCGGCAAACCCCGTTAGCGCAGCGTAGGATAACCGCCAGTCCCTTATTCCCATAGGATAGAATAGATAGGCGACCGCGCGTGAAAATACGCCGAGAATACTGTCCTCGGGTGCGCATATGCCCTGCGTGAAATTGACGTGCGATAGCAGCCAGCTTAGCGTGCAAAACGCGAAAACGTAGGTCGTTACTTTAATTATAAACGATTTGACCTGAAAACACAACTTTTTTGCGACCTGCCCCGCTTGCGGCAGGCAGACGGGCGTGACCTCGGAAATCAGCCCCTCCTTTTTGCCCCTGGCGATTGCCGAAATAATTATGGCAAGCGCGACGCCCGAAAAGTACAGCGCGCAGATTACGGGGAAGGGATTTTTGAAGAGCGGCGATAAAAACGTGAGAAAGACGGGCATTTTTGCGCCGCACGGAATGAACGGCAGAACGGCTATCGTCTTGCGGCGCGCGCTATCTTCCGAATAGCCGCGCGTGGTGGCAATTGCCGCGGCGGTACAGCCGAAGCCCGATATTAGAGAAAAAGCCGCCCTGCCCGAAAGCCCCGCCTTTTCGAACAGTCCGTCCGTGACGAATGTGAGCGCGGAAGATATGCCGCTTTCGTCCAGAAGTATGAGAACAAGATACAAAATAGCTATCTGCGGAATGAATGACAGAACGCCGCCCACTCCGCCTATTATACCGTCAACAACGAATGACGAAAGCACGGGGTTGCTTATTGCCGAGCCGAGTGCGCCGCCCAGTTTGTCGATTAAAAGCGTTTCAAAAAGCCCTTTTAAAAGTGCCCCGGGCATTGACGGATGAAAGGTGATAAAAAACGTGAGAACGAGCGCCGCAACGAAGAACGCAAGCGCAAACGCCTTGTTGTAAAACAGCTTTTCCGCTCTGTTTACACCGTTATTGCCACCGTAATATGCCTCGCTTAAAGCAATTTCCGCGCTTTTTCGCGCTTGCGGAAGGTTGCCCGAAGCAACCATTCTTTTCAGTTCCTTTGCGGTGCACGAAAGAACGGGCACGCCCAAAAACGCCGATAGCTTTTGCGTATCGACTTTGCCGCCGCGGCTCTTTAAACGGTCGAGCTTTGTGAGGTAAACGACCGTATTGGAATTGAGCTCAATCAGCCTCCGCGTTAAATTCAAAGAGTTTTCAAGCGTTGTCGCGTCGACGACGTTTATAATAAGGTCGGCGCTCTTTGACGACTGATAGGCGCTGTCCTCCTCCATCGTGTACGAATTGAAGGAGTACATACCCGGCACGTCGCAATAGGTCACGCCGTCCGTCTTTTTGCGCGCGGGCACGGTGGTCACACCGTGGAAGTTGCCCGTCTTTAAATGGCTTTTGGTCAGGGCGTTGAAAAGCGTGGTCTTGCCCGCGTTGGGGTTACCCGCAAGCACCACGACGAACTCCTTTTCCTCTGCCGCCGCCGCTTTGGCGACTTTACGTTTGACCGCCATTTACGCCACCTCGATTTTGAGCGCGACGGACTTTCTGATTGCAACGCGGTTGTAGCCGACCGAAATCAGCACGCTGCCCGAAAAGAGCGAAAAGGCGATTACCTTTACGCTTTGCCCCTTTTTTATGCCGAGGGAATTGAGCCGCTCGCCCGCGGGACCGTCCACGCCGACCGTAACAATTTTCGCCTCGTCACCCTTTTTCAAATCAAAAACGCTCACAGTATAAACTATGAGCGTTGATTTGTTTTAATGCTTTAAACAATTTACCTTACGAGAGTTAAGGTTGCTTTCTCTCCATTCACCGATAATTCCTTGGTAAAGCCGTCGTGCGTGCCCTCTTCCACTTTTTCGGCAAGCACCGCGGAAGCGAACGAGCCGCCGCGCAGAATATTTAAAACTCTGCCCTGCGCGGTGAAGTAAATTTCAATGCGGTCGGTGACCTCGAAACCAGCTTCCTTGCGCATATTCTGTATCTTGGAAATGAGCTCGCGCTCAACGCCCTCGTCAATAAGCTCTTCGGTGAGCGCGGTATCCAGCGCGACGGTTATGCCCTTATCGGCAGCCGCAACGTAGCCCTTTGCGCTTTCGGTCAGAATCTGCAAGTCCTCTTCAAGAAGGGAAACTTCCAAATCGGCAATTTCAAAAGTACCGCCGTTCTTTACCGCCGCAACCACTTCCTCCGCGTTGCAGTTTGCAAGAAAATTAGAAATGGCGCCCA
>CAMWHW010000159.1 GCA_947174175.1 uncultured Clostridia bacterium
CGCATACGCCGACTGTGATAAAAACGTGGAAAAACTGCGCGCACAGGAAGAAAATTTTGCGCGTGAAATAAAGGACGGAAACGACGGCGATACCGCAGCGTGCAAGGAACGCGCGCAGACGCTTGCGGCGCGTAAAACTCAGTTGACGGAAAACGCGCGGCAGGTCAATTACCGTCTGCTTGCCAACGGCAGGTGCCGCAGCGACCTTAACGCCGTACTTGTAAAGGCGGGCGAAATCGAGCGCAAATACGCGTGGGTAAAAGCGCTTTCGGATACCGCCAACGGCACGCTTGCCGGCAAGGAAAAGATTATGCTGGAAACCTTCGTGCAGGCGGCGTATTTCGATAGGGTTATCGTGCGCGCAAACCGCAGACTTCTGGTGATGACCGACAACCAGTACGAATTGAAGCGCCGCCGTTCGGCGGAAAACAACCGCAGTCAGAGCGGCCTGGATCTGGAAGTTATCGACCACTATAACGGCACTTCGCGTTCGGTCAAAACGCTGTCGGGCGGCGAATCTTTCAAGGCTTCGCTGTCGCTTGCGCTGGGACTTTCGGAAGAAATTCAGTCGACGGCGGGCGGAATAAAACTCGACACCATGTTCGTGGACGAGGGCTTCGGTTCCCTTGACGGGGAGTCGCTCGCGCAGGCTATACGCGCGCTGGACGGACTTTCGGAGGGCAACAGACTGGTGGGCATAATCTCGCATGTCGCGGAATTAAAGGAAAAAATCGAAAAGCAGATAATAATAAAAAAGGACCGCGTGGGCGGCAGTCACGTGGAAGTCGTGGGATAAAAGATGGCGGACTCATTCAGAAAGCAGTTTATCGAAAAGCTGGAAGGCGGCGGGCGCCTTTACGAGGCCGACCTTCTGAATATTCTTTTAAGCAACGCTTTCGGCGGCAGGGATATGACGGCGGTGACGGACGCGCTTTTAAGCCGTTTCCCGGGAGTGAGGGCAGTCATAGAAGCGGAGCCGGAGGAGTTGCTTGCGGTCGATGGTGTGAGCAAAACCGTGGTCACCTATTTGAAAACTCTGGACCGCGCGTACAAGCTTTGCCACGAGGAAGAAATTTATATGCGCGACACGGCGCAGTGCTTCGAAGTCATTGAGGAGCGTTTCCGAGGTCGGGACAACGAGAGTGTGGAAATTTACCTTGTCAACAAGAACGGCAAGGTCACGGATATCAAACAGTATACGACTAAGAACGCCGATAGAGTGGACGTTTCGGCAAACGAAATTCTGTCCGTAATTTCTTCGTCGGGGGCGTACGGACTGTACTTTGCGCACAACCACGTCAACTGTCCCGCAACGCCGTCGGCAGCCGACGACAGGGTGACGGAAAAGATTGTCAAGGCGTGCACAATGTGCGGAATTAAATTTTTCGACCACTGCATAATCAGCTCTACGGGCGATAAATTCAGTTACCGTTTAAGCGGTAAAATCAAATAAAAAAGGGGTTGGGTGGCACATATGTGCCGCCCAACCTGTATTTTAATTATAATTTCAGTCAAAATATCCCTTATAATCTATTTTAAGTTCGCTGTCGGGAAAGAGGTGCGCAAACAGATCCAGGAAATAATCGTCGGTCATACTGGCTATATAGTCAACGACAATCTGGTTTGGCTCGCCATCTTCGTAGGGCACGGCGCGCTTGTAGTGCGACTTGTTCACGTAGTCTATGTGGTGGGTGAAGACGGGGGAGGTGCGGTCGCCTTTTACAAGGTCGTCCAAAAGCTTTCCGTACACCAATTTCATCATCGGCTGAATGACGTCGTTAATTCCCTGCCTTGCCAAATCGCTCTTGTAAACCAGTTGGTAGTTGTCGCTCTTCGCTTTTTGCAGCGCCGCAAAGTGCTCGTCGTCCATTTTTATATAGTCATTATCGTAGCTGTTTTCTATGATATTGACCATCAGATTATTGATTATCTGCGCGTTGAAACCGCCTATCTTGCTATCGTCGAAATCGCTCTCTTTTATAAGCTTTGCGCGCTCGGCGTCCTGCCTGTCCTTGCCCAGATATGCTATTATGTCGGATATTCTCACAACGCATCCTTCCAGCGTGGAAGGGACAAGACGCTTAACCGCGGTTCTGTCCAGATAGCAGTTTTCTATGGTTTTGTCGAACTCTTCAAAGCTCTCCAAGGGGGCGGGTCTGTACTCCGCAAGTTCCAGCTCGCCGTCGTGCGCGGCAATGCCCGAAAGCGTTTGCAGCGATATATTATAGGGGTAAATGCCGTCCAGCACGCGCACGGAGTGTACATTGTGGGCAAAATGCCGCCCCGTGCGTTCGTATAAAAGCCCGTCCAGAAGGCTTTCGCCCGCGTGCCCGAAAGGGGTGTGACCTATGTCGTGCCCGAGTGCTATCGCCTCAATTAAGTCGAGGTTCAGATTGAGCGCGCCGCCAATCGTCCTTGCAATTCTGGAAACCAGTTGAACGTGCAGCCCGCGCCGCGTTATGTCGTCGTTTTTGTAAAAGGAAAATACCTGCGTCTTGTCGGCGTAGCGGTTGTAGTAGGGGCAGTTCATAATTTTATCGATGTCCCTGACGAACGGCGGGCGCCATACGGTGCCCCTGTCGTGAGGATTGTCAACGCGGCGCAAAACGCACGAATCGTCAAATGCGATTTTGCGGAACGTTCCGTCGTGCTTTTCGCTCGTCATCTTTTCAATAATCTTTTCGCTAAGATCTTCGTATTTGCCACCCATACCCCAATTATACCGCTTTTACACACTTTTGTAAAGGGATAATAAACCGCTGTTATTTTGCGTTATATATTGATAATATTCTCGTTGATTTCTTAACTCAAAAATAATATAATAAACTTAGTTGTGAGGGTGGCTTATGGATAAATTAAACGGATTATGCGTTAGCAAAACAAATCAAGAAGAGATTAAAAATTTCGTTAAGCAATTAAAAAGTAAATGCTTATATTTTTTTGATATTCCCGATGAATTTAGAAATCACCCTTTAATAGTGTCGACTGAAAGAGAATGCGGTATAAGAAAGTCAGTTCAAAAGGGTTATGATGTTGTTCGTAACTGCTTCTTCGTCCAGGAGCTGGTTTTAAGTAAGAATTGGTCCGGTGAAGTCCTTGAAAATCAAATTACTACGTTATTTGATAATTTTGCTACTTATTTCGAGTTTTTGCAAGGGGACATTTATGAAAATGCTTGCTACTACAAATACTGCGTTAATCAAGATGAAATTATCAAATACTCAATAGATGATAAAAAGATAAATTATAAAAG
>CAMWHW010000160.1 GCA_947174175.1 uncultured Clostridia bacterium
TTTATAAACGAATTGACTACGGCGCGGGCGGCAAAAATTGCGGCCCGCGCTTTTTCGCTGCCCGCTTTTGCTTTACTTTTCACGCCGTTTATTTTATAATTGTGAATATGAATATTGCCGATGACTGGAAAGACTACCGCATAATCGCCACGGGCGACGGAATGAAGCTGGAAAAATGGGGAAGCGTGACTTTGCTGCGCCCCGACCCCCAGGTCATCTGGCACGCGCAGACCGACCTTTATTCATACCCCGCAATCAACGCCGTCTATCACCGCAGCGAAAAGGGCGGCGGCGGTTGGGAAGTAAAAAAATCTTTCCCCCAGCAGTGGAACGTCGGCTATAAAGATCTGACCTTTTCGGTCAAGCCGATGGGCTTCAAGCATACGGGGCTGTTTCCCGAACAAGCCGTCAACTGGGACAAAATGCGCGCGCTTATAGAGGGCGCAAAGGCAAAGAAGCCCGACGGGCAGATTAAAGTTTTGAATCTGTTTGCCTATACGGGCGGCGCAACCGTTGCCTGCGCAAAGTCGGGCGCGGAGGTCGTTCACGTGGACGCCGCCAAGGGTATGGTGGAGCGCGCGGGTGAAAACGCGCGGCTTTCGGGTGTGAACTCGGGCATACGCTACATAATCGACGACTGCGCAAAATTCGTAAAACGCGAAATTCGCAGGGGCAACAAGTACGACGCAATTATTATGGACCCGCCCAGCTACGGCAGAGGTCCCGGCGGCGAAACGTGGAAGATAGAGGACAGCTTATACGACTTCGTGCTTTCGTGCACCGAAGTGCTTGCCGACGAACCGCTTTTCGTGCTTATCAACAGTTACACCACGGGTTTGCAGCCCACCGTTATAAAAAATATTCTGTCGCTCACGTTAAAGGGCAGAACGGGAACTTACGACGCGTACGAGGTCGGTTTGCCCACGGACGAGGGCATTGCTTTGCCCTGCGGTTGCAGCGGAATGTTCGTAGGCGGTAAATAAAAAGGAACTTTTTATGGACGAAAAAGACTTAATAATTTTGCACGAAGACAATCATATAATAGTCGTTTTAAAGCCGCAGAACGTGGCCTGCTGTCCCGACGAGAGCGGCGACGACAACCTTTTCGACTGCATTAAAAGGTATTTAAAAGTTACGTACAACAAGCCCGGCAACGTCTTTTTGGGTCTGGTGCACAGACTGGACAGACCTACGGGCGGCGTAATGGTTTTCGCAAAGACTTCCAAGGGCGCGGCGCGCCTTTCGGAGCAGATGAAAAACGGCGGTTTCGAAAAGCGTTACCTTGCCGTGCTGTGCGGCGTGCCTTCCAGAAAGCAGGCTACGCTTGAAAATTATCTGAGAAAGAGTTCGGTAAACAACACCGTTTACGTTTGCACGCAGACCGAGGAGGGTGCGAAGTTTGCCGCTCTGGACTACGAAATAAAGCAGGAGCACGGCGGGCTGTCGCTTGCGGAAATAAAACTGCATACGGGCAGAACGCACCAGATACGCGTGCAGATGGCTTCAATAAACTGTCCGCTTTACGGCGACATGCGCTACGGCGGCGAAAAGGCGGTCAAGGGCAAGCTTGCGCTGTGGGCGTATTCGCTTAGGCTGACGCACCCCGTCACGGGCGAAAAGATGCGCTTCGAAATCGAGCCGCCCAAGGAAGAGGGCGTGTGGAAAAACTTCGATATAGAAGTATAAAAAATGCTCTCGCGGAGCGAAAGTTATTGACAAGGACGCGGCTTTTATAGTAAAATCAATTTGTTATACGGAAATTTCTGTCAACAGGGTTTATATTATATGGAAAAACAAAAAAGACTTAAAGCAGGTTTTTTATCGCTTTTAATCGCGCTGATAGTTGCACTGTCGGCGGCAGTGCTCGTTCTGACGGGCTATTCGTCCCCCGTTTACGCGGCGGACCGCTACGTTGAACTGGACGGCAATACCGTTTTTTATACCTCGATCAGGGGCGCGGGCATAACCTGCACCGAAGAAAAGACGGTGGAGGGCGACGAGAACGCTCACCGCTATACCCTTTTTCAGATTGGCGAGGACCAGACCGTTTCCTACCGTCAGAATCTTGCGTACGCCTGGAAGACGGGCAATAAGAACGATGACGGCAATTACACGAGCACGGACGTAGAAAACCATACTTTTTCTATGGAGCTGTCGTTCGAAAACACTTCGTTCAAGAAATTCATAATCAAATTCCAGTCCCAGCAATACGTCCTCACCGAGGACAAGAAGAGCGAAAATTATCTTATCTTCACCCCCGCGGAGGAGGGCAAGGTTAAAATAAGCGTAGCTCAATCGCTCGAAGAAAAGGACGGAAAGATTGAAGAAGTCGTTGCGGACGGCACGTTTACCGCAACGGAAAGAATTAAAATAAGCTTTGCAGAGTTCGTAAGCGGTGATTATCAGTTGGCAATCAACGGCACCGCGGCAACGACGGCGGATGGCGGCAAGGTGTGCTTCAAGAACGTTTACGAGCACTTTGCAACCTACGTTTCGTCGGGCGATACTGCCGTAACTCCCTTGACTTTCAGTGCGGAATTCGAAGATAACGCCGCTGAAAAGAGCGCGGAAATGGTGCTTTACGATATCAACGGACAGTCGTTCGAAATGCACAGACAGGGCGACGACTACAAGGTAAAGGACACCGCGGCGCCCGTAATCTGTTTCAGCGAAACGCCTTCCTATCTGGAATACGGCAAGGCGATAGGTCTCAATTACAGAACGATTGACGTGCTTGCTTCGTCTCCCCGTTCCACGGCTTATTACTACGTTCTGACGGGTAAGCAGTACGCTTCCGATAAATTTATCTACGACAAAATCGAATACTCCGACGACGATGAAAGCGAATCGACCGAGGGAGAAGAGGATAAGGACGCGGTTGAAAAGATCAACCCCTTCATTCAGGTATCGTCGTCCGACGCAAGCAAAATAAGAATAATCAGAGATTCCAATACGTTCATTCCCTCCGACCTTCTTGAAGAGGGCAACGTTTACGGACTGGTTAAGCTCTATTACGAAATTTCGGACGTTTCGGGCTCCAACGCGCAGAAGGACGTCGTGTTCGTAGACTGGTACGCCAAGAGCGACGCGCTCGTCAATATCTGCGAAGTCAAGAACACGGAAGGCGTTTCCAACTTCCTTAAACTTATCGACGACAAGCCCGGCGTTACCTTTGCAGGAGCGGACGACAAGACCGTTGAAGATTACGAAAACAGCATTAAGGCTTTCGAGCAGGCTTATCA
>CAMWHW010000161.1 GCA_947174175.1 uncultured Clostridia bacterium
GTTTAGCGGCGGCGATTTGCAAATCGCCGCCGCTTTCATTATTTCGTTATACCGTTTAACAGCCTCAGCCCGCGTATTCATACGCCGTCCTTTCGCTCTTGTTCAGTCCCTGCATTGCGTCTATTTCTCCAAGGATATCGTAAGCCGAGCGCGACTGTACGGGCACCGCCTCTTCGTCCTTGCCCAAAAGATAAGTTTCACCCGTATGCTTTTCGCGCAGTCTGTTTTTCTGCATTGCAATGTATTTCAAAACCGTCATTTCAAGTCACCTCGCTTAATTTTTACAGCCATATATTAACACTTAATTGTTGACAACTATTGTCATATATGATAAAATATTTTTAACTTTTTTTATATTTTATTTAGGAAGTTGCCATGAAATACCAGATTATGATTAAAATGTTGATGCTGCTGACCTCGCGCCGCAAGGTGACCGCGGCGGAAATTGCCGACCGCTTTGAAATTTCGGTCAGGAGCGTTTACCGCTACGTGGAGGAACTCAACGTTGCGGGCGTGCCGATTGACGTCGTACGCGGCAGAAGCGGCGGCATTTACATTGCCGACACCTTCAAACTGCCCTCGGGCTACTTTACGCGCGGCGAATACGCGGCGACCGTAAATGCGCTTACGGCAATGTCCTCCACCATGAACGACGAGGATATTATTTCCGCCCTTGAAAAGCTGCAACGCCAGCAAAAGGCGGACAAGCGCGAACTGTCCGTGTGCGGAAACATAATTGTCGACGGCGGCGCCTGGGCTGATTTGGGCAAATTTCCCCAGAAAATGAAGGTGTGCGAACAGGCGGTCAGGGACAGTATGTGCCTGGAAATTGACTACATTTCGCGCGACGGCGAACACAGCCGCAGGGTAATCGACCCGCACGTTTTAATACTTAAACAGAACGTTTGGTACATATATGCATTCTGCCATACGAGACAGGATTTCCGTACCTTTAAGATTGGCAGAATCAAGGGCGCGCGCTTTACGGGGCGCAATTTCGTCAAAAGGGAAATCACCAAGGACGAAATACCTCTTAACTTCGAATACACCTCCGAACAGCTAATACCCGTCACTCTGGAAATAAAAAAAGACGCCCTTGCGGACGTTGAAGAATGGCTGGGCGTTGACAATATAGAGCCGCGCGGCAACGGGCTTGTTGCAACCGTATCGCTGCCTGACGACGAAATGCTTGTGGATAAAATTTTAGGCTACGGCGGCAAGGTAAAAGTGCTTTCACCCCTGCCATTAAAGGAAAAGGTGCGCGCCGCCGCCCTCGCCATCGCCGAAGGGTAAATTACAACCCCAGACCCTTTTTGATATTGTTGCAGCAGGCGGAAATAATTTCAAGACATTCCGTCAGAAGCGTGCCCGACTCCCCGTCGGGCTTTTTCGTCTTAATTGCGTCGTTTATAATGACCGCCGCATAGTTAAAGGACGAAAACAGATTTTTAAGCATGGGCTGTTGTTCGGCATAGTCCTTTTGCGCGGTCACGAAAAAGTCGTAAACCGCCTGAATTTCGGCGCCGAGCGCGTTAAACTCGGACACGTTTTTACTTACCGTTATTGAATTAACGCGTTTTGAAACCTTGTTCAAAAGGTCGCAAAGGCGCACGTCCTCGAAGTCGGGCATAACGTAAATACCTCTTTAAAATAGTTGCGGCGGGAAAAGTTTTTCCCGCCGCCGTTTTTAGTTTACTTAAACGTTGTCAATCTCGTCCTTGCCGTAAGCGGGGTTGATTATGGGAGACATACTCTTGTACTCCTTAACGCCCGTGCCCGCGGGAATGAGCTTACCGATAATAACGTTTTCCTTCAAGCCCATAAGAGGGTCAACCTTGTTCTTGATAGCCGCGTCGGTGAGTACCCTTGCAGTTTCCTGGAAGGAAGCCGCCGACAGGAAGCTTTCGGTGGACAGCGCAGCCTTGGTTATGCCGAGAAGCACGCGCTTCTGCAACGCGGGTGCGCCGCCGTTTTCGATTGCCTTGCGGTTCTCCTCTTCAACGGTGAACATATCCACGGTCTCGCCGGGAAGCAGGTCGGTGGAACCGGAATTTTCGATTCTTACCTTTTTGAGCATCTGCCTTACGATAATTTCAACGTGCTTGTCGTTGATATCAACGCCCTGCGAACGGTATACGGACTGAATCTGTTCGAGGATATAGTCCTGAACGCCCTTTACGCCCTGCACCCTGAGGATATCCTGAGGGTAAACCGAACCGGTGTTGAGCACGGTGCCGGGTGTAACCACGTCGCCAGCCTTGACTTTAAGTTCCGCATTGAAGGGAAGCGCATAGTCTTTCTTTACTTCGCCCGTTACGGGGTCGGTGACTATAACGTGCTTCAAGTTGTCGGTGTCGTCAATCTTGACCTTGCCCGAAACTTCGCAAAGCGTTGCGCAGCCCTTGGGCTTACGCGCTTCGAAAAGCTCTTCTACACGGGGAAGACCCTGGGTAATGTCGCCCGTCGCCGCGATACCGCCCGTATGGAAGGTACGCATGGTAAGCTGGGTACCGGGTTCACCGATGGACTGTGCCGCGATTACGCCGACTGCTTCGCCGGGCATAACGGGCGTATTGGTCGCCATGTTCTTGCCGTAGCACTTTGCGCACACGCCGAAACGCGAGTTGCAGGTGAATACCGAACGGATGGAAACCTGCTCGATACCCGCAGCGATAATCTTCTTTGCAAGTTCGTCGGTGACGAACTGGTTCTGCGCAACGATAACGTTGCCGTTCTTATCCACGACGTCTTCTGAAACGTAACGTCCCTGAATTCTGTCTTCCAGTCCTTCGATAACTTCGCCGTTGGGTCCTATAATCGCCCTTACGACCATACCGCGGGGCTTCTTAGAACCCGCCATGCAGTCCTCTTCTCTTACGATAACGTCCTGCGAAACGTCTACGAGCCTACGGGTAAGGTAACCGGAGTCCGCCGTCTTTAACGCCGTATCGGCAAGACCTTTACGACCGCCGTGCGAGGAAATGAAGTATTCCAGAACGGTAAGTCCCTGTCTGAAACACGACTTAACGGGAACTTCTATCTTTTTACCCTGGGGGTTAACCATCAGACCGCGCATACCCGAAAGCTGCTTCATCTGGTCGATTGAACCACGGGCGCCCGAGTCAGCCATCATCCAGATGGGGTTGAACTTATCGAGCGATTTTTTGAGTGCGTCGGTAACCTGGTCGGTCGCCTCGTCCCACGCGTCGATAACAGCGTTGTAAC